>JAHDHK010000052.1 GCA_020631335.1 Chromatiales bacterium | reverse complement strand
ACCGGTGTTGATCTGGTAGAGCAGATGATCAATGTGGCTGCCGGTCACCCGCTGACGCTTACACAAAGCGACATATCACTCAACGGCTGGGCCATGGAAAGTCGCTTGTATGCGGAAGACCCGAAGCGTAACTTTTTGCCGTCTATCGGTCGACTGGTCCGATACCGGCCGCCTTCCACGCAGACGCAAGGCGATACTATTGTACGTAACGATACCGGGGTCGAAGAGGGCAGCGAAATATCCATGTACTACGATCCGATGATCGCCAAGCTGTGTACATGGAATAAAACCCGTGAGCTGGCGATTGACGATATGTGTGAGGCGCTGGATAAATTCGAGCTTGAAGGTGTGGGTAACAACCTGCAGTTTTTATCGGCGATTATGCAGCATCAGCGTTTCAGAGACGGCAGGCTGACCACCGCTTTTATTGATGAAGAATATCCTGAAGGTTTTATCGATACAGCCCCGGATGGAGAAATGCATGAGCGATTCGTCGTCGCGGCAGCAACCCTGTCTCATGTAGAGTCTGCTTTCAGACAGGGAGACACCGACAATTCGACCAGTCGTGTACTCGCAGGTGCATCACATGGAGCGGCAGCCGAGGTGGTTGTTCGTCTGGATGGTGCGAACATACCGGTATCTGTTGCTGCGGCACAGGGTAATCGGGTTACGGTTAACACCGCAGATAGCAGTTATCAGGTGATCACAGACTGGTTGCCCGGGGCGCGGGTGGCAACACTTGATATAGATGGCCAGCGATATTCATTTCAGGTATTGAATAACGCCAGTGGTTATGAGTTGTGGCACGGCGGATATCAGGTGGTCACGCAGGTGCTGTCGCCGCGTAAAGCTGAGCTTGCTTCGTTAATGATCGAAAAAGTGCCGGCAGATATGTCGAAGTTTCTGTTGTGTCCAATGCCCGGCCTGGTCGTGGCCATTCATGCGAAAGAGGGTGACAAAGTCGAGGCCGGACAGCCGCTGGCGGTAGTCGAAGCGATGAAAATGGAAAATGTACTGCAGGCAGCAAAGAGCGGGGTGGTCACTAAGGTGCCGGTGAAAGCGGGTGACAGTCTGCAGGTTGATGATGTGATCATGGAGTTTGAATAACGTGAATGACAAGCTCGATCAATGGCGGGCGCAGGCGCAGCGCGAACTGAAAGATCGCGATTTGCAGTCGCTCGATACGCTCACCCCGGAAGGTATCGCGGTAAAGCCGCTATACACCTCAGCGGATGCAGCGCACCTGCAGCACGATGACAACCTGCCCGGCAGCGAACCGTTTACCCGCGGTATACGCGCAACCATGTACAGCGGTCGTCCCTGGACCATCAGGCAATATGCCGGCTTTTCAACAGCACAGGAGTCGAATGCGTTCTATCGAAAGAACCTGGCGGCCGGTCAGAAGGGTTTGTCAGTGGCTTTTGATCTTGCTACGCATCGCGGGTATGACAGTGATCACGAGCGCGTGGTCGGTGATGTCGGTAAAGCCGGTGTCGCCATAGATTCCGTTGAAGACATGAAAATACTGTTCGACGGTATACCGCTCGACAAAATGTCAGTATCCATGACCATGAATGGTGCAGTGCTGCCGGTATTGGCCATGTTTGTTGTGGCAGGCGAAGAGCAGGGGGTAGATCGCGCAGCGCTTAGCGGCACCATACAAAACGATATTCTTAAAGAGTTTATGGTGCGTAATACGTTTATTTATCCACCTGAACCATCGATGCGTATTGTGGCCGATATCATCGAATACACGTCCACAGATATGCCGCGCTTTAATTCGATTTCTATTTCCGGATACCACATGCAGGAGGCGGGTGCGACGCTTGCGCAGGAGCTGGCTTACACTCTGGCAGACGGTATGGAGTATGTGCGCGCCGCAAAATCAAAAGGGCTCGATGTGGACGACTTTGCCGGACGTCTGTCGTTTTTCTTTTGCATTGGTATGGATATATTTATGGAGGCTGCCAAGCTGCGTGCGGCGCGAATGCTGTGGTCACGCATTATGACTGATCTGGGTGCCAAAAAAGATAAATCCAAACTGCTGCGTACCCATTGTCAGACGTCTGGTGTCTCACTGACTGAACAAGACCCGTATAACAATGTAGTGCGTACAGCCTACGAGGCACTTGCCGCAGTGCTCGGTGGTACGCAGTCGTTGCATACCAACTCATTTGATGAGGCAATTGCACTGCCAACGGAGACGTCGGCGCGCATTGCCCGTAATACGCAGTTAATACTGCAGCACGAAACCGGTGTGACCCGTACTGTCGATCCACTGGGCGGGTCCTACTATGTCGAATCATTAACCAAAGAGCTTGCAGATACTGCGTGGTCAATGATCGAAGAAATAGAGTCACGTGGAGGCATGACCAAAGCCGTCATTGAAGGGTTGCCTAAACGCAATATTGAAGAAGCCGCAGCCCGCCGGCAGGCTCGTGTCGATGGTGGCGATGATGTGATAGTCGGTGTTAATCGTTACCGTCTCGATGATGAGCCGGCGGTAGATACCCTACACATTGATAACGCCAAAGTGCGTCGTGAGCAGATCGACAGGCTCAGGTCGGTGAAGGCATCACGCGATAATAACGCCTGTCAGAATGCGTTGACACAACTGACAGAAGCAGCAGCACAAGGTACAGGTAACCTGCTGCACTATGCGATAGAAGCAGCTCGCAGCCGGGCGACACTGGGTGAAATATCCGATGCGCTCGAAACGGCATTTGGACGGCACCAGGCAGTCACTCAGGTAATATCCGGCGTCTACGAAGATGAGTTCAGCAATGAAACAGAACTCAATGTGATTAAGGATCGAGTGGCCGACTTAACCCGTGATCGTGGAAGCGCACCGTATATGCTGGTAGCAAAAATGGGGCAGGATGGTCACGACCGAGGCGCCAAGGTGATTGCCTCTTCGTTTAGTGATATCGGTTTTAAAATCGATGTGTCAGACCTGTTCATGACCCCTGAAGAGGTAGTGGAAAAGTGTAAAACACTGCCAGTCGATGTAATCGGTGTTTCAAGCCTTGCTGCCGGGCACCTGACGCTAATCCCACGCCTGATAGAGTTGCTTAAAGAAAACAATCTCAACGATATTAAAGTGGTTTGCGGTGGAGTCATACCTGAGAAGGACTATCAGGCGTTGCTGGATGCCGGTGTGGCGGAAATATTCGGTCCGGGTACGTCAATTATTGATTCTGCCAATGCCGTGATCGGGCAGATAACCGGAGACCGGCGTAACCGTTAGTTGTCGGCTTTGCACCAGTGTTGCCGGCGAAAACACTATAGCAACTGGTGGGGCCGGACGAATGGGTTCGGGTGGCGATGGTGTCGGGTCAGCTTGAGGCTGGCCCGGCGTACTTGCCGGGCTGCCAATACTGCGGGTACATTACTTCAGGTACATCTGCTGCGGCTTCTCAGGAGAGGAAGGTGGGACGCAAACTGTCGCCAGCCGGTACAACGTCCTTTATTCAAACGATACATCACGTACTTACTGACGGACTAGCTGGTACCTGGTTTATGATTATTGAACCAGATGCGTTCAGTGTCACTACAGGCTGACACCTTCCGACCATTCCAGCGTTTCCTTGCCCGGTTCTACAGAAAACTCCGTATACATCGGTGCTGAAGGATTGGCATAGTCAATCAGCACTGCCACCAGTGAATCAATTGCATTTGTCATTGGCACATCCAGCGAGTTGTACTGACCGTCTGTAATCGGTGCTCTGACGATACAGCTATCAAATTTCACATCCACCGCGCCGTTGTCCATGATTTTGTAATCAGTACACAATGACATGTAAGTGTTTGTCATCGGGAGTGAGAAATTGATATCCATATCCCATGAAGTTGCAAAGTCGAACTGCACGCTTGCCTGCAAATCTGCAGTTTGCACCGTCGGGGTTGTTGCAGGTGGTGCGGTGACGGCACCACCGCCACCGGTTCCACTGCCCAGGGCAGCGCCGATGTTGAGGTTGCTGTTCGATGAGTCTGATTCTGCACTGCCGCAACCATAGAGTACGGCGCTAAGGCATGCAGTGATAAGAATATGTTGTCTTTTCATTTTCGGTTCCATTGTTATTCGTATCGAGATAACCGGCTGTTATATAACAGCCGGTCTTTTCAGTGGGATGACTGCGCGCTAGTTAGTAAAGATATAAAGCGGGTCGCGCTCTGAGGCCGAGAACCAGTTTGCTGAGCTGGCTCCGTTTGTCTCGACGAAGTTCTGGAATTTCGGATATGCCAGCAGCAGATCCTGGAATTCCCGCGGGTAGTTCCAGCGGTCTGTGATTTCTATAGCCCATGGCAGACCAGTGTCTGTCAGGTAGTACAGATCAGAGCCCGGGTTGGAAGCATCCACGGAACCTGCGTAGTCCTGATAGAAGCTGGAGGTCATGAAAGCACTCTGGAACAGGTGAGTAGGTGCCTGGTTCTTCAGGTGAATTTCATAATCCCGGCCCGGTGCACCGTAATCAGCCGCACCGGCATATCCATAGAACAGCTCACCATGATAATGCCCGGGAGTGGCAAACAGAAACGGATCAAATGGTGCCTGGATAGGCTTTGCAAACCCTTCAGCGAAGTCGATCTTCAGTTCGAATTTCAGATCGATGTCGCCACCACAGCCTTCCTGTGTTCGGTAGAACTCGCACACCTTATCTTCTGCGAGGTTAGCTACATCCGCACCCGTGCTGAGCGGATCGGAGCCACCGAAGATACGCTGTATGATCGCGTCATTGTCTTCTTCACCCTGCGTCAGATAGTCCCAGACATCTTCAGCAATGGTGAAAATAGCTTCATCACTATCGGCCGCACCGGCCAGCAACGCACCTGCATCAACAGGCTTGTTGTTGATGGTCAGTGTGTGGCTTTCGATGTCACTGTTCAGTACGCTGGGTATACGAATGGCAAACCCGTTGTGGTAAGCGGCACCTACAGCGGCTATCTCACCATTCACGTGCACTGAAGTCGCATTGCCACCCAATGAGTAAGTACCCATTCGCAGGTAGGCAACCAGGTCGTTCATGTCGAAGTCACCTTCAAACGGCCAGTTGTCCTCATAGGCTATTGTGGTGAAACCTTTCTCACTTGGATACCACGATACGGTAGTGCCTTCAGTGATGTTGATTTGCATGTCCTCAACTTCACCATCAGAAACACCGGCCGTGGGGCTGTCCATTGTAGAACTCGAAAACCTGAAACGTGCCCAGGTGCTGCCAGAGGCATCAGCGGGTATTTCCACAGTCATAAAGTTCGGACCGGCATTAACCGACTGGTTGACGATTACCTGCTCGTCGAGATCAAAAGTCTCGGACTTGTCAAAGTCTATCCACGCACTGATTTTTGCGTCTGCAATTCCGGCGTTGTTGACTACGTTGGCAATGATAACGTTATCGGCACTGCCGGCGGTGAGGCCGGTGGCGAACTGGATACCGTCTTCGTCATCGACGCGATCAAAACTGCCGTCGGTGTCGTCTTCATTTGACTGAACCGCATCGTCTGACAGCGGGTACACAAAGCTGTCGAGCTCGCCATCGATCTGGTCGCCGAGATAGAACGTCGGATCACCGTTTGCGTCTCTGAGAATACCGTGTCTGGCACCATTGTCAGAGAATGACGACTGAAAAGGCGCGTCGCCGAAGTCGATGTTGCGCTCACCGCGACCAGGGTCTCCTTCAGGTAGTGCAACTGCAGCGGCGGCACAGCGTGCGCCATCGTTGTTACTTGATGCCGGCCCGACAGCAAAGAGCGCTGGATTATAGGTTCTGACGCCTGTGTCAGAGGAAAGGCCGATATCTACCTTGAAGATACTGCCATCATTGTTACGTGAAAAGTACAGCGCACCGGTTTCGTCAAAATAAGCGGCGCCGAACACACCAGTCACGTTAAAAGCGACGTTATTTTGCATGTCAGCCAGCTTCAGTACGCTACCGTCAGTTGGATCAATGCGCCACAGATCGGCATATCTGTCCACTGCATAGGCGTAGCCGTCGGTCGGGTGAAACGCTATGTCGTATATTCGCAGATCTTTGCGACTGCCGTTTTCAGTCAGAAAGGGGGCAACCTGACGCATGGAATACTGTGCATCAACGGCGCTGTCCGAGAGTTCTATGCGCCACAATCCCAGCTGGCTTCCATTGCCGTTGCCGGGCTTGTACACATAATGTGCGTAGTCGCCATCGGCGGTAGATGCATCACCGATATAGTAGTTGGTAGTGGGTGATCCGGAACTCGAAGCTGCACCGGACAAAGTCAGTGGTTCAACTTTCATATCGTTGCCGATTCTGGCAAGCGTCTGGTGCGGGTAACTCCATGCATACAGATAATGATCGTGAATACTGTAACCGGCAGCGTTTAATTTGCCTCGGGAGCCGTCAGTAAACACGTCATCGTTCAACAATGAATAGTCACCGAGTATAAGATCCACATCATAGACCCGGGCCACGCCCATCTGAACCAGATATGCCGAAGACGGGCAGGTAGCAGACCCGTCCGAGCTGTCGACAAATGGCTCACCGGCCTTCGCAATGGATGCGCAGGCCATCAGTACTCCCATGCTGAGAGTTCGCACGGCAAAGTTCGAACGTCGAACTCCGCGGGTCCTGGTAAACATCTTTCCTTTCTGCATTCACGCCTCCTGTGTGAATTGATACCAAATACAAAAGCCTCGGCAGATATAAACTCTCCGAAGCTGATAGCGTTAGTCCCGGTATAGATGACCGACGTCATAAAATGGCGTGGCACCATGGACTGGTTGGCAGAGATAACGGCAACCGGTCACAATTTCTGAAGTGGAGGCTATAGAATATTTTTGCGCATCACGGTGGCGGCAGGCAGGAATAAAAGGTGTAAAAGGCAAGCCGGTGAGTAATTTCAGCGAGTTGAAGCGATCATCGCAATGAAGTCACCTGACTGAATCAGTCCGGGAAAGTGGCGTCCGAGTAACATGCCGCTGCACCCGGCGGTGTAGTCGACAGGGGGTTGTCCGGTGCGATCAGTTCGCCAGACACGGGCAATAGTATCGCCCTTATTAACCTTCTGACCCAGTTCTGCTACGGGCTCGAACATGCCCTGGTCTGTACTGAACAGGTAGCAGTTGTCATCAGGCATATACAGATTAATTGTCTGCTTGTTTTCCGGGGTGGCCCGGAGGATGTCGGCGTGGATCAGCAGGTTTCTAATACCTCTGGTGGCGATGTCTATACTGCTGACTGTTGCGCTGCCTCCGCCGCCAAGTTCGGTGGTGACGAACACTTTGCCCTGTGCTTCGACAACAGTGTCATACATGCCGACATTATCTATTTCGGTCATTTTCAGCGAGTAAGGTGCATTGAATGCCTGAACAGCTGCTTCGCACAGTGCTTCGTGATGTTTGTCTGCCAGTACGTGCGATGCGGCAAACGGTACAAAGTCTATTGTCTTGCCACCGGAGTGGAAGTCGAGCACCACATCGGCCATTGGCACAAGGGTGCGATGAAAGTAGTCGGCAATTTTTTCACTGACGCTGCCATCCGGGCGGCCTGGAAAAATGCGGTTCATATTGGCCTGATCGATGGGTGAAGTCCGGCGGGCAGACAAAAAGGCCGGGTAATTAAGTGCCGGACAAATGATGACGGTACCGGTGATGTCATTCGGGTCGAGTGACAGGGCGAGATTGAACAGCGCGACCGGCCCTTCATATTCATCACCATGGTTGGCCCCGGTGAGCAGTGCGACCGGTCCGTTACCGTTGCGGACAACGGTCAGTGGAATCATCAGGTTGCCCCAGGCGGAATCATCGCGACTGTAGGGCAGGCGCAGGTGTCCGTGGTGTTTGCCGTTTTCTGTGAGCGGGATAGTTGGAACAATCGGATTGTCTTTCATGTTTTTACGATAAGTTTGCGCGGAAAGTCAGCCAGACATTCCGGTGATGATTCACCGATGACAATACTTTCGGTGATTTCAAAGCCCCAGCCGTCCATCCACAGACCGGTCATAAAGTGGAAAGTCATGTTTTTTTTCAGCGGTGTTTTATCTCCGGGTCGAAGTGACATGGTTCGTTCGCCCCAGTCCGGCGGGTAAGACAAACCGATCGGATAACCGGTGCGATTATCTTTCTCTATACCGTGTGACTTAAGCACTGCAAAAAAAGCATTGGCGATATCTTCACAGGTGAATCCGACGCGAGCCTTCTCAAGACCGGCTTCCATGCCTTCGAGTATGGCCTGCTCGGCATTGATAAATGTTTTTGTCGGTTGCCCGAGATACAGTGTGCGCGATAACGGGCAGTGGTAGCGATGATGTACGCCGGCGATTTCAAAAAAAGTGCCTTCGCCGCTTTTGAGCGGACGATCATCCCAGGTCAGGTGCGGTGCTGCGGCATCAGCGCCGGACGGAAGCAGCGGGACAATAGCGGGGTAGTCGCCACCTGCATCAATTGATTGCTCGTAGCGAAGGGCGGCATCGTAGATCTCTGCGACCAGGTCGCATTTACGAACGCCCGGTTCAGCAACATCAACAATACGCTGATGCATGCGTTCGACCAGCTTGCCGGCCTTGCGCATATAGTCCAGTTCGCGGGGTGACTTAACAGCACGCTGCCAGTTCACCAGCGCAGTGGCGTCGACAAAGCGGCTGTCAGTCA
The DNA here is from genome assembly GCA_020631335.1 of Chromatiales bacterium. Classification (GTDB taxonomy): domain Bacteria; phylum Pseudomonadota; class Gammaproteobacteria; order Granulosicoccales; family Granulosicoccaceae. Next base: position 17,954 of record JAHDHK010000052.1, on the reverse strand, counting down.
GGTGTTGTTGCAGGCTCATAAATGCGGCGGCGGTGAACCAGTAGTTGTCCATTTCTACACCGATGCAGGCGCTGTCAAGATTCAGTGCCTTTATCTGACCACACAAATAATCCATCGGGTGTCGTTGCGTGGACTGTACGTAGTGATCAGGGTAGCCGATGATGTTGTCGTGATGTAGCCAGCATGTGCGCATCGCCCCATTGGCATCCTGAGAACGACCGAACCATACCGGTTCACCTTCCATTGGCAGGATCACACACTGATGTACGTAGAATGACCAGCCGTCATAGCCGGTTAGCCACGCCATGTTGGAAGGGTCAGTCACAATCAGCAGGCTGATATTGCGCTTTTCCATTTCGGTGCGTGTGTGGCTAATTCGGGTGTTGTACTCTTCGGTACTGAAATATAATGTCGGTGAAATGGACAACTGCGGTGTCTCCCGTTGTCGGTTGAATGGCTTCACTGAGACAAAACTCAATACCACTCGTGCAGCCCGGGTGACTTAAGTTACTACGGCTGAACGGTTATGGCTACGATTGTTTGGCTTAATCAAAATGACAGGAATCTGTTTTGCCTGAAATAGACTGGGTGCTGTTTATCGCCGCATCGGTAGCCGTGATTTTAACTCCGGGTCAGGACCTGCTGCTGGTCATGTCGCGTTCAGTGACTCAGGGCGCGATGGCAGGTATTACGACGGCAGCAGGAGTGAGCAGCGGTTTAATGGTGCATACAGCGCTGGCGACATTAGGTGTCGGTGCGATTGTGATGGCGTCGCAATGGTTGTATCTCACCATGAAATTTGTCGGTGCAGCGTATCTGGTGTATCTCGGGGTGTCGTTGCTGATGGTAAAGAATACAGATCTGTTGTCCCGTGAGTCGCATCATAGATCACTTTTAATGGTGTTTTTCGATGGTGCTTTTTCAAATATCGCCAATCCGAAAATTGCCATATTCTTTTTTGCGTTTCTGCCGCAGTTTGTGTCAGCAGATGAAACGCGCCCTGTGTTCGGTGTGTTTCTTCTCGGAGCGGGTTTTGCAATCCTGACGTTTGTCATTAAAGCGCCGGTTGGTTTTTACGCGGCCAAATTGTCGGCGCTTTTTAAGCGTCGCCCGGTTTACCTGTTGAGTGTATACCGGATGAGCGGTTGTCTGCTGCTGATACTCGGGCTGAAGCTGATACTGGATGAGAGCGGCCGCTAGTGTAAGCTGATGGGCCGTTTGGAAGTTTCGATAACGCTTTGTCTTTGCCACAAACGTCATAGCTGCGCTGAATAATCTCGACGTAGGCCATGCAATGCCTGCGTTTTTTTAACTTGCTCTGACGTCTGTGGTTGTGAAAAGTTGGCTACCTGACTTTCCGCACGACTCGCTAGCGCCTGCCACTGGTTCGCAGTTCACTTTTTGCTTCTTTCGCGAGAAAAACCAGTACGAAAACGATAAGCCCCAGTGCCCCTATCCAAAGTGTTTCCATGATCAGCTGTCTCTGTTGAAAAATCCAACGTAACTTGCTGGTGCAAGAGGTGCAAAAGTTATCGATCACTACGTGAACTATTTGGCAATACGGGCACGTATTCAGGTGCTAAGTCAGTGTGTGACGATCAATTGTTGATGTTTCATTCGATAGTGCACTGTAACAATCAAGCAGCCTGCGTTGTGAAACAAACTGCAGCCTATGTAAAGTGGTGTTTTATGTGCAGGGTTAATCGGAAAAAAGTACGAAATATTTCAACTTGAATGTTAATCACCTTATGATTTAACAGCAGGCTAAATTAGAAACACGCTTTGGTGTCGTCATAGTGAGTTTTCAGAAAAATAATACGCGTTAGATCATGGTGTTTGGTTTGTCAGTTTAACAGTGTGCTGTGATTTAACGTGCGTCTGGATCATTATGATGTTAACCAGGTAAATAGATGAGCTGTTTTCCGGCTAATGTTGAGCAAATCAATTACATGTTAATGGCGGTTAGTTGCATCAGTATAAGTAATAATGTGTCCGTGTGTTGCCTGGCGACCTTTACGATAGTGTTGCCCTGTTATGTGGTCGGGTAAAATCGAGTGCCGGTCCCGACGGTATCACACGGGTCGGATTGATGGATTCATGTGATCCGTAATAGTGCTGTTTGGTATAGCCAATATCAACTGTGTTACCTACCCCGGGATACTGATACAGCTCGCGCAGGTAGTTTGACAGTGCAGGGTAATCTGCAATCCTTTGACGATTACATTTGAAATGGCCAACGTATACGGCATCAAAACGAATCAGTGTGGTGAATGCCCGCCAGTCTGCTTCGCTCAGAGTGTCTCCAGCCAGATATCGTTGAGCGGTTAAACGGGCTTCCATGAAGTCCAGTGTTTCAAAGACATCGGCAACCGCTTCATCATAAGCGGCCTGTGTTGTTGCAAACCCCGCGCGATAGACGCCGTTATTCAAGCCGTGATAGATACGCTCGTTGACAGCGTCGATCTCTGTCCGCAGCGCTTGCGGGTAGTAGTCACCCGGGGCTGCGCCGGTTTCATCAAATGCACTGTTCAGCATTCGGATGATGTCAGCCGATTCGTTACTGACAATGGTTTGTTGCTGTTTGTCCCATAGCACCGGTACTGTTACCCGTCCGGTATAGTCGGGCTTTGCCAGTTGATATATTTCGTACATTCTTGACTTATTATTCACCGAGTCTGCCACAACACCCGGGCCGGGTTCGAAGGTCCATCCCTCATCAGCCATAATCGCGTTGACGACTGATACAGATATGTGATTTTCCAGGCCTTTAATCGCTCTGAAGATCAGGGTTCTGTGTGCCCACGGGCAGGCGAGTGACACATAAAGATGGTAGCGCTCCGGCTCAGCTTTAAAGCCCGTCTGACCACCGGGGCCTGCACTGCCATCACTGGTTACCCAATGGCGAAATGCTGAGTCCTGACGTACAAACTTACCACCGGTTGATTTTGTGTCGTACCAGTCTGTGTGCCACGTGCCTTCTACTAAAAGACCCATTGTCCTGTGTCCCTTCTAAATTGTTGTTGAAGATATACCGAACACCAGGTGATGTGTCAGTGATTGACCGCGATAAAGCGGTCGTTTTTCAGATCGCTGATTGCCTGTCGAATCTCATCCTGAGTGTTCATCACAATCGGGCCGTGCCAGGCGATCGGTTCCTGTATCGGTGCACCGGAGATCAACAAAAAACGTATGCCTTGTGGCCCCGCCTGGACAGTCACTTCGTTCCCGCTGCCAAACTGCACCAGTGTCCGATCACCCGACAGATCCCGCAGATTCACTTCGTGCGCACCGATGGACTTTTCTACCAGTACCCCATTCGGATCAGACGCTGCAGCAAAAGCGCCGGCACCTTCAAACACGTAGGCGAAAGCGTGGCGGTAAGTATCTACCGTGAAAGTTTTTCTTTTGTTCGCAGGCACTGAAATGTCGAGATACTGAGGATCAGCGGCAATTCCGTCAACCGGGCTGGCTACCCCCTTGTAGTTTCCGATGATGACTTTGATTGCGGTGCCGTCGTCGTCTGCCAGCACTGGCAGATCGGCACCTTTGATATCCTGATAGCGCGGCGTAGTCATTTTTAACGCTCCCGGCAGGTTGGCCCACAACTGAAAGCCGTGCATCTGACCCTGCTCGTTACCTTGTGGCATTTCCTGGTGAAGAATACCGGAGCCCGCCGTCATCCATTGCAGGTCACCGGCGCCCAGCGAGCCGGTATTTCCCAGTGAGTCTCCATGGTCAACCGTTCCGCTCAACACATAGGTGATGGTTTCTATGCCACGATGCGGATGCCAGGGAAATCCGGCCTGATAGTCGGCCGGGTTTTCGTTCCTGAAATCATCAAACAACAGAAACGGATCAAATTTGTCGGGCTCGCGAAAGCCGAATGCCCGATGTAGTTTGACACCGGCGCCTTCCATCGTCGGTTGCGATGCTGTCGATGAGATAACTGGTCGGATGGACATAAAAATACCTGTGTGATCAGTGTTGATGTATGCAGACTGTATAGGGTTGCAGAAAATTGTACAGAGATTGAAATTTGATTTTATTGTTCTAATAATGAGCACAGTAATGCCGGCCTGGCCGGGTTTGATCGGAAAACGGCTGGATCAGTGGAAAATAAGCACTTCCGGAGCTGTCCGGATAACATAGAAACAGGAAGCTGATGGGACAACTTGAAGACTTGCGCGCATTTGTTCAGATTGTCGAGCACGAAAGCATTGGCCAGGCGGCCGAGCACTCCGGTGTCGCCAAGTCTGCGCTGAGCCGTCGTCTGCGATTGCTCGAAGCACGTCTGCAGACGGCGTTGATAGTTCGTACCACCCGACAATGGTCCCTGACCGAGGCTGGCCGGCAATATTACGAGCGCGGTTTGCAGGTGCTGGCGATGTATGATGAGTTTGATGCCGAAATTCGTGAAAGCGAGCTGGTGCTCAGCGGTGAAATCCGGTTGTCTGTACCGTTGTACTTCGGGCAACTCGCACTGACAAAGCCATTGCTTGATTTTGCTGCAGGTCATCCGCAGGTGCATCTTGATGTTGACTACAATGACCGGTTGGTGGACATGGTTGCCGAGCAACTCGACCTGGTCGTTCGTATATCGACCCTCGCTGATTCAACACTGATCGCACGCAAGCTTTGTTCAACGCAGCATTGTTTCTGCGTCAGTCCGGATTATCTTCAACATAATACGTCGATAGATATTCCCGAAGATCTTAAGCAACACCGGATACTTCAATATGGCCATACCAGGCGACCCCGATGGAAATTCGGCAGCAGTAAGTCGGGTGTTAAAAAATCGGAGTCGAGTGTGTCATTGCATGCGGCAATGAACTCTCTGGACGGTGGGTTTCTGCTGGCTGCAGCAAAGGCCGGACACGGCGTTTGCCGTTTGCCGGATTTTCTGGCCAGAACTGCGCTCGATAGTGGCGAGCTGGTGGAGGTGCTTAGTGATTACAAGCTTGGTGCTGAAGGTATTTATCTGGTGTATCCGGCGTCACGTCATCTGCCCAAAAGAACCAGGCGTTTAATGGATTATCTGATCGAGCATTTCAGTGAATCGGTTTAAGGAAGTTATCTGATCACCATCAGTGGCAGACTCTGCATACCACTACCGTATTGTATTATGCACATGACTTGCTCTTTGGTGGCGTCTTAACGGTCAACGCAGGTGTAATCCTGCGTGACGTTGAAATATCGAGTACAGGGGCCTGCCTCATATTCGATGGTCAGTGTCCACAACCTGATCTACCGTTGAGTGAACAATAGTAGAAATTGTGCCATCCGGGTTGTAGGCATGAGCCATGTTGCCATCTATTATTGCGTCTGAGTCAAAATCAATGGTAAAACTGATCAAACGATTGTTTTCATACCTGTAAACCAGTGTTCTTTGCAGCGTACCTGTGGTCCCGTCCAGTTGGTCTGTAGTAGTGATGTTGTCAACGGTTCTGGTTTCTCGCTTTATAGCCAGACCATTGTCGAAAGTAAACTGCTTATAGGCCGTGATTTCATCTGTTCTGTTGTATTCGTATACTTTTGCAACCCGGCCCTGATCGTCATATTCAAATTCATCGTAGTAGTCAATCTCGCCGTCAGCGTTTGAATCATAGCTCAAGCGCTGCAGTTGTCCTGCTTCGTCGAAGCTATAGGTATCACGCATGATAAGTACACCGTCCCGCTGAAGATCACGTTTCAATAAAGTGCCGTCAGTCGCATACTGATACGATGCTTCGTCTGTCGTACCATTTGCGTTGGCGAAGGTTTCCTTGTGTATTCTCAAGGTACGCGAATCGGCAGTGGCGCTGGTGTCTGAGGAGTTACACCCGGTTATAATGAAAGCCACACTAACAACGGTTATTGCTTTGATAGGTTGGAACATAGCGTCAAATTAAATAGATAACCAATTCAACATACCACGCTTATGGCAACAGTAATGTGTCATTAGGCAAAAAAGACATCTAATCCTGAATTCACCGGCGCAATAACGGAAAACTGCGTTGGACTGCAAGAAATGAAATATTAATTGATGTGTCCGGGCAGGCGCAGTAGCAAAACAATATTGAGTCGTCAGGCACTTTGATAATTGCCTTAGGGCTGGTGTGATTACTCTGTCAATCAGGGTGTGGTCTGGCGCGAGAAGTGTGACTTTCTCTGCCGCTAGAGCAGTTGCATCTGTGGATGATTCTGCCCGGCATTGAACTGTGTGCAGTCCAGTTCAAAATCTCTCCCCACAGATATGCCGGCGCGTTTGCAGGCGAGCTCAAATCGCTGCCGGATAATATCGGCGCGCGGACCACTGCCGATCATTCGTGCACCGAAGTCGGCGTTGTTCAGCCGGCTGTTGCGAACAGAGCGAATCGCTTTCATTACCCGATCAGCTTTGAGTGGATAGTGTGCGTGCAGCCATTCCGGAAATAATTGCTGGAGCTCATGCGGCAATCGCAAAACGATGGCATAGGCAGCCTGTGCTCCCGCATCAGCGGCACATTGAACGATATTATCTATTTCTGCTTCGTTGAGTGCGGGGATGACCGGTGACACAGACACTCTTGTGGGAATGCCGGCTTCACTGAGTACCTGCAGTGTTTTCAATCGCTTTGAAGGTGTGGTGGCACGTGGCTCGAGGTTTCTTGCGAGCTTTCTGTCGAGTGTGGTGATGGTGATGCAAACGGATACGAGCTGATGTTTTGCCATGTCGCTCAGCAGATCAAGGTCTCTTTCAATCAGTGACGATTTAGTGATCAGATAGGCCGGGTGTCTGGTTTCCAGCAATACTTCGAGCACCTGCCTGGTCAGTTGCAGCTGTTTCTCAAGCGGCTGGTAAGCGTCGGTGTTGACGCCGATAGCGATGGGTTCACAGCGGTAGCTTTTTCTGGCCAGTTCTTCCCGGAGCAGTGATGGTGCTTTTAGCTTTGCATACAGGCGTGTTTCAAAGTCGAGCCCGGCTGAGTGACCCAGATAAGTGTGGGATGGACGGGCAAAACAGTAGATACAGCCGTGCTCACAACCGCGGTATGGGTTGATTGACCTGTCGAAGTGAATATCCGGCGACTGATTGCGTGTAATGATGGTGCGGTTGCAGTCCTCACGCCAGTAAGTGGCCACTTTGCTTTCAGGTTCGGTATAGGAGCTCCAGCCATCGTCAATATCGATGTGCTGCTGTGATTCAAATCTGCCGGTAGAGTTGCTGACAGATCCTCTGCCGCGTCTTTTAAGCGGTGTTTCGAACATGTTCGGTATATTGCTGTATTTATATTCAGTATATATTTGTGTCGCTGATGAGTAAACCTGAATGATCCCGGGCCGGGTCTGATCGCATCTGTCTATGCTTCGTCCGGGTGATAAAAAGCGACGCTATCCGCGCCGTATTTGTGTGTCTGTCAGAAAGTTGCACGGGGGGAGAAGTGGATCAGCTTTTTCCATTGATCCAGCGGTGCTGCTGCTGTACGTTGCGGGTTTATCCAACAGAAATCTTCGCCATGTGTGGAATCGTCGGGCTGTACGCAAAAACACCGTCTGTCAGCAATCAGCTGGGCACGCACGTCGCCGCTATGCTGGTACAAATGGGCGAGCGCGGGCCGGACAGCGCCGGCACCGCGTTTTATGCTGATGGCAAAGGCCGGTCCAAAGTGACAATTCAACACGACGATACCGCTGTGCTGGATGACGCACTGCAAAAATTGTCGGCCGCGTTTCCGGTAACCACTCGCTCCCGGGGAACGCACCGGGTGATTGAGTCCGGTGAAAACGCAGATGCGGTTGCCGAGTGGATTGCCGCACATTTGCCCGATGTACGGATTATGAGTGCCGGTGAGCGCATAGAAATTTACAAGGAAAAGGGCCATCCGCGGGAGTTTGTCGAACAGTATGCTCTCGACGACATCAGCGGCAGCCACGCACTGGCCCACACACGCATGGCGACGGAAAGCGCCATCACCACCAGCCACTCACACCCGTTTTCCACCGGACTGGATCTCTGCCTCGTGCACAACGGGTCATTGTCCAATCATAATCGGCTGCGAATGCAGCTTGAAAAAACCGGTATTAAATTCCAGACCGACAACGACAGTGAGGTCGCGGCGGGCTATCTGACGTCCAGACTGATGCAGGGAGATTCACTGCGACAGGCGTTACAGGCCGCAATCCGGGATCTCGACGGTTTTTATACATTTGCCATTGGCACCAGAGACGGCTTTGCGGTGTTGCGTGATCCTATTGCGTGTAAACCGGCGGTACTTGCTGAAACAGATGACTGGGTTGCCATGGCGTCAGAGTATCGTGCGATAGCGCAGTTACCCGGTGCCGACAAGGCTCGTGTGTGGGAGCCGGAGCCGGCGCAGATCTACTCCTGGGAAGCCGGTCAGGCAGCCTGATCCGGTTGAGCGCTCAAAGCAACTAATACGGTAAATTGAAAGAGTTGAACATGAAAACGTTTGATCTTGACCACGACAGTGTTCGCGAGCTGAATGCACATATCCACAGTGCATCGCGGGAGCAGATAGCGGTCGACAACGCCGGCGGTCGTCACGCGCTGGCAGTGGGGGCCACCGACGAAAACGAGATTACCATTAATGGTAACGTCGGTTATTACTGCGCCGGTATGAATCAGCAGGCCAGTATCACCATCAATGGTCATGCGGGCCCGGGGCTGGCTGAAAACATGATGTCCGGTTCTATTCGTGTCACCGGAGACGCCTCGCAGTATTGTGCTGCCACCGCCCATGGCGGGCTGGTGGTTATCGAAGGTAATGCCTCGTCGCGCTGCGGTATATCAATGAAGGGCGTGAACATCGTAGTCAGGGGAAACGTCGGTCACATGAGCGCGTTTATGGCGCAAAGTGGTGCGTTGGTGGTATGTGGTGATGCCGGTGATGCACTGGGCGACTCGATCTATGAGGCGCACTTGTATGTGCGCGGCAAAGTGGCCAGTCTGGGTGCAGACTGCGAAGAGAAACCGATGGACGATGAACATCGTCGGGAATTACAGCAACTGCTGGATAGTGCCGGTGTTACCGATATGAGTGTCGATGACTTTACCCGCTATGGCTCGGCCAGAAAGCTGTATCACTTTAATATTGATAATGCCGGTGCCTACTAACGCGAAGTCCGCGTTTATACATTTGCTTTGAACACGCCTTTTTAAATAGTGAATCACAATGACTGATCTCAGCTGGTTAAAAGAATCTTCCACGTTTACCAAGCCGGTGATTGCCGAAATACAACGGGCAGCACAAACCGGTATTTATGATATTCGCGGGGCCGGTGCTAAGCGCAGTATTCCCACCTTCGACGATCTGGTATTTCTGGGGGCGAGTATGTCGCGCTATCCACTGGAGGGCTATCGTGAACGCTGCGACACATCCGTCACACTCGGGTCGCGCTTTGCGAAAAAGCCGATCACAATAGATATACCGGTAACGATCGCAGGAATGAGTTTCGGTGCCTTGTCGGCACAGGCGAAAGAGGCACTGGGGCGCGGCGCATCTGTCATGGGTACCTGTACCACCACCGGTGATGGCGGTATGACGCCGGAAGAAAGAGGCCAGTCAAAGTACCTGGTTTATCAGTACCTGCCTTCCCGCTATGGTATGAACCCGGATGATTTGCGCAAGGCTGACGCGATAGAAGTAGTGGTCGGGCAGGGAGCGAAGCCCGGCGGTGGCGGCATGCTGCTCGGTCAGAAAATATCACCGCGAGTTGCCGAAATGCGCAACCTGCCGCAGGGGATTGATCAGCGCTCCGCCTGTCGACACCCGGACTGGACCGGTCCGGATGATCTTGAAATAAAAATTCTTGAGTTGCGCGAAATCACTGACTGGCAGAAGCCGATCTTTGTCAAAGTCGGCGCGGCGCGTCCCTATTATGATGTCACACTGGCAGTAAAGGCCGGTGCGGATGTCGTCGTGGTTGATGGTATGCAGGGTGGGACTGCAGCTACACAGGATGTGTTTATCGAACATGTCGGCATACCGACCTTGCCCGCATTGCGACAAGCAGTAGCAGCGTTGCAGGAGCTCGATATGCATCGCAAGGTGCAGCTGATTATTTCCGGGGGTATTCGCAGTGGTGCCGATGTTGCCAAAGCGCTGGCCATGGGTGCAGATGCGGTGTCTATAGGCAGCGCAGCACTGATTGCCATAGGTGATAACGCGCCGCAGCATGAGCAGGAATACAACGCGCTTGGCACCAGTGCCGGTTACTACGACGACTGGCAGGACGGCAGAGATCCGGCGGGCATCTGCACCCAGGATCCGGCACTTGCAAGCAGGCTCGACCCGGTGGAAGCAGGTCGCAGGCTGGCCAATTACCTGAATGTACTGACGCTTGAGACACAAACCCTGGCGCGGGCCTGTGGCAAGTCACATGTGCACAACCTTGAGCCTGAAGATCTGGCAGCACTGACTATTGAAGCGGCGGCGATGGCGCAGATACCACTGGCTGGCACCGGCTGGATCCCGGGTAAAATGTAAAGCGTAAGTCTGTGTGTTCATTACTTTCCCTATCCGGCTAACGGTTGTGTCGGATAAAGCTGCTCAGCCCGGGGCTTTCCTTTTTCAACGTGCCGTGGGCGTCGAAATGTGAGTCGGTATTGAACTGCAGTGTGTCTCTGGTATCGAAGCCCTTGATCAAACCGGCCTGCTGCTGCAATACAGTAGACAGTCTCGATTCCAGTTGCTGCTGTTCGCAGCCTTCGAAGTAACCATGAACGCCGTGAACGAGCTTGTGGGTCAATACGGTGAAGCCAAGATATCTCAACGTGTAGGCGCTCGGCCAAAGCAGCATCTGCACGTCACCTTCCTTGCCGTTAAACGCACACTCTGCGTCGGTGGCACCGGTGGTGACGCAAAACAGTGCTTTCTTGCCTTTGCATAAGCCGTGATCAAAACGCTGCTCTACAGTGTGCAGCAGGCCATGTACAAAAACCCGATCAAACCAGCCCTTCAGCACGGCAGGTGGTGCAAACCACCACAGCGGAAAATGAAAAATCAGCCAGTCGGCTGAGCGGACTTTTTCGATTTCGCGCTGAATAACCCCGGGCAGTAGCCGGCTATCAGCATGACTTTGCTGCGCCTTGAGCGGATCGAACAATTCACCGGATACGTGTTGTGCATAATGGTCGGCGGATTCAACGGCATCGAAAGACATGGCACACAAGTCCGAACGCAATACGCGGTGGCCTTCTCGCGCAGCGGCATCAGCACTTGCATCTGCCCAGTGACCGTTGAATGACCCGGTTTCCGGGTGTGCCAGTACTACCAGCACAGTTTTACTATGGGTATTTTGCAAAGCATTGCACTTTATCGGAAAGTCTGTGCACTTATAGCATTTGACTGGTAATCGGCATAGCGTCGATAGCTGAGGCGGCGAATCAATGAGCGCTCAGGCCGGATACGCCTGCCGTCTTTTATACCGGTTGCACTGATTCAGATGTCATAGACCGGCGTATCATCGAGTGATTCCAGTCGACAGTGTTGTTCGCTGTGGTCTTCTATTTCCCCGGGTTCGAGCCAGTGCAGAATCTTGTAGAAGTCATCTTCATTTTTCAGGTCTTGACGGCGATTGCTGCTGGCCACATAGACAGTTTGCTGCAGGTGGTGTGACAGCGGGTTCATGTAGGCATTGGTGTGCTGCATTCTGCTGGTCGACGAAATTTTAAGCTCTTCAAGCTCACGTATGACTCCGTGACTGCTGGTGCTGCCGCTGCGTTCTATCGCCGACAGCAGCTCACGTATGGCCATATAGCCGTTGTAATAAACGTTGCCGGGAGCTTTGATATCGCTTTGCGGCCATCGCTGTCGGTATTTGCGAACGAACTCTTTTACTCCCGGCAGATCCAGACAGTGATACCAGGTCGTGCCGAAAATTCCGAGTATGCTCGCTTCGGTAGACGCGTAGTGGTCCGGCCAGTCCTGCTGATTGTTAACCCATATCGGTGAATGGTTCAAACCCATATCGACCACTTGTGCCCGAAGAGGGATGTAGTCGTTGCCACCGATGGCAGTGGCAACCACCTGCGGGCTCATGGCCTTGATTTTTTTTAAGACGCCGATGTAGTTCCGGGTACCAACCGGCAGTAATATAGTGTCGATAATCTCTGCACCAAAAGACTCAGCCATCGCTTTAATGGCTTTGGCAGACTCTATTCCCCATTCATAATCGTTGGCGAGAATTATCCAGCGACTGCCGTATTCGTTGATGGCGTATTTTGTACTGGCTTTGGCGAAGTTGGTGCTGTTTGCATCAAATACAAATTTAACTCGATGGCAGTCTTCGGATGCCTGAAGCGGAGAGCTTGAATTGGTGTTCAGATAAACACATCCGACTTGTTGTGCAACGTTTGCGATGCTGGTGGCAACGTTTGAGTGTACCGCGCCGGCCAGGAAAGACACTTCGTGCTGTTGAATAAAACGCTCTGCGACCTGTCGTGCGGTGCGCGGATCTGTTCTGGTGTCGGCGTGAATATACTCCACCCTGCGTCCGAGCACGCCGCCGTTGAGATTTGCCTCTTCTATGGCGGTAATACAACCACGCAGATCCGACTGACCGGATACACCATACTGTCCGCTCGCATCATGGGTGAGTCCGATTTTTATCGGTTTGTCTGCTTTCGATGCATTGACTCGATTGTAAGACCATGGTCCATAAAAAAATGGAATACCAGTGGCAGCAACTGCTTGTTTTACAAAATTTCTACGACTTTTTTGCACAGTAGATTGATTCACGGCTGATCACATCTCCGACAATATAGTGGCGGCATTATTTGTGCCTCTGAGGCGCACCTGAAAGCGATATCCATAGCGTAGTTCAGAAAACTGGTAGGGAGAGGTATCACCGGAAAATGTTGACTAACATAACAACAAAGCAATGGCATCACATATGAGCGTTGTATCTGATGTTGTATGGAAAAATTCATTTCTGAAAACGCTGGTTACGCTTTTATCTGTTGTCTATCCGTGCTGTGTCAACATGGCCTCACCGGTAGATCCACTGTCACTGCAACTCTCCGAAGAACATCAGTTTCAGTTTGCCGGTTACTATGCAGCCGAGTGGAATGGGTTCTATCAAAGTGCACATCTAAAGGTGGCAGTGAAGGAAGGTAATCCCGTGGGACATACCCCGACGGATGTTGTAGCGGAAGTGGTCAGCGGTCGTGCGACGTTCGGGGTAGCGTCTACTGAGCTGTTGAATGCCCACGAAGCCGGTGAAGACCTGGTCGTGCTTGCCGTAGTGCTTCAGCGCAGCGATGTTGAATTCTACACACGCGAATCCACCATTGTGTCATCGCCGCGTGATTTACAAAGGCTGAGGATCTCTACTCCAAACGCCCAACGCTACCTGCTGGCGCTGGATTTTGTGTTAAAGCTGAATGAACCGGGTGATGAACCAGTCACTTACGACATTTCAGCGTCGCCACTGCAGGATCTGGCGGAGTATAAGACCGATGTGATCGTCGGGTCGTCACTGACAACGCCTTATCTTGCCGAAAAAATGGACCTTGATCTGGTATCAATCGATCCGGCCAGTTTCGGCTTCCATGCGCCGGGGCAGTCTATCTTTACGACCCGGCGTTTTCTGGAAAGCAACCCCCGCATCGTCAACCGGTTTGTTCAGTCATCTCTTGATGGCTGGGGGTATGCACTGAAGAACAGTGATGAAATATCATTGCTGATTGCCAGAAAGAAGCTGTCAAAAACCGATAACAGACAATCGACCTTCGGTATGGGTTTTTATCAGGTTGATCGTGTTCGGCAGCTGGCCATGTATCCTGTAGTGAGAATGGGCAGTACCAACAGTAATCGCTGGCAGGAGTTTCATCAGACTATCGCACCGGTACTGGAATATACGCGTCCGCTAAGTGCGGGATTTGTGCATGATCCGTATGAAAACCTGAAAACACGCATCGCTCGCATAGATCAGTTTGTGCGGCTGAGTTTGTATGCGGTTGTTCTGTTTAGCGCCTGTGCATTGGTGATTTACCTGAACCGTCGTTCTCAATGGCTGCGGTATAAGCGCAAGCTGCGTGATCAGGCAACCTGTGACATGTTAACCGGTTTGCCGAATAGAGCTTATGCGCTGGAGGAACTGGAAAGCTGGCTGATCAAGTATGCGTTTCAGTCATTCCATGTGATTTTCCTCGATCTGGATGGCTTCAAAGCGATAAACGACACCACCGGGCATGCCAGTGGAGACAAGCTGCTGGTGCAGGTGTCCGACAGACTGCAGAGATCACTTTTTTCCTCGGACTGGGTTGCCAGAATCGGTGGTGATGAATTTCTGGTGCTGTCGACTGCCAAAGATGTAAACCCGCTGACCAGGAGGTTGCTGGATTGTCTTCGTGATCCGATAGTTATTGACGGCTCTGAGCACTATATCGGTGTGAGTATCGGTGTCGCCCGGTATCCGCAGGACGGTACCACCGGACAACTGCTGCTCAGTCATGCGGATGCGGCTATGTATCGCGCGAAAGATTCAGGTAAAAATCAGGTGTTTCACTATGCCAGCGAACTTGGTCAGATCACTGAGGAGAAGACCAATATTGGCAATCGCCTGAAAAGCGCGTTACAGCGTGGCGAGTTCTATCTGTGCTATCAGCCAATCGTCTGTATCCGCACCAACAAAATTCGTGGCGTGGAGGCGTTGATTCGGTGGGAAAACGCGGATCTTGGTTTTGTGCCACCCGATAAATTCATACCGGTTGCAGAAGAAACCGGTGTTATCAATGACATTGGTAAATGGGTATTGTCATCTGCGCTATGCGATATGAAGCGCTGGAATAAGCAATTGCGGGATGATGTTTATGTGAGTGTGAACGTCTCAGCCAGACAGTTCTATAAGTCCGACTTTAATATCACCGTTACCAATTTGTTGCGACAGCTGGGGGTACCGTCCAATTTGCTAAAAATTGAAATTACCGAAAGTCTGCTCGTTGGAGACATGCCGGAGACTGCGCGTATGCTCAATCAGTTTTCTGATAGTGGTGTACAGATCTTTATGGATGATTTCGGTACCGGTTATTCTTCATTGAGTTATCTAAAAAAATTTCCGGTACAGGTATTGAAAATTGACCGTTCTTTTACCAATGGCCTGCCGTCTGATAAAAAGGCCAGTTCACTGGTGAACGCGATAGTGGCGATGGCCCGCAGTCTGGAGATGAAGGTCGTCTGCGAGGGTGTGGAAAATCGTCAACAGAGAGACTTCCTGAGGAACATTGGCTGTGATCTCGCCCAGGGGTATCACTACAGTAAACCGGTTGTGTTTAACGAGTTATGTCAATTGCTGCGCGACGACCAAAAAGCCGTGCCGGTAATTGAAGATACCCGCCCTGAGGCGGCGTAACTGACGCTGTTTTGACAGGCCCGCCCACAGCCTCATCTGCTTTGACTCCTGTCAGTAGTCTTTAAGAATCAGCGGTTCGCGTATGTGATGTTGGCTTACCCGGCTGTGCGCCGTGGGCTCGGTCGTATCCGGCTGGTTGAGTGTGGTGGGGTAAAGCTGGCGCATCGCATGTGCAGACTGGATTGCCTATTCAACTTGATGATTCGAAGGCCTGAGTGGATGCTTCATCTGCGAGGTAGTGGTCGCATTCATCCCTGTTCTTACTGTATTCTCTCCAGCGTTAAAAACATTGCTACCGGGCCTGTCGAAAGCTGCTTTCGTCGCCGATGGTGAAAGAGTATTTATTCGTCTGATGGCAGGGGTTCTGAGTGGGATGTGGCGTCCTCAGCGCAGACACAGTGTGGTTAACCTGCCGTGAACATTAACCTGAACACCTGATATGACACAGACAGCTATACCCTATCTTTTTATGCGTGGAGGTTCCTCGCGCGGCCCGTATTTTAATCGCGCTGATCTGCCGCCCGATCCCGACACCCTGTCGAGGGTGCTGATCGCCGCAGTCGGCTCCGGGCATCAGCTGAATATCGATGGTGTCGGCGGTGGTGATGCGGTCACTACCAAAGTTGCCATGTTGTCCGCCTCTGACGACGAGCGGGCTGAGGTAGATTACTTTTTTGCGCAGGTCTCTGTGGAAGATCAGCTGGTCGACTACAAGCCCACATGTGGGAATATTCTGTCCGGTGTCGGGCCGGCTGCCATCGAAATGGGGCTGGTTCAACCACGTGGAGACGTCACCGAGGTCAGGATTCGCGCAGTAAACACCGGCGCTTATATCACTGCTGCAGTGCACACTCCCGAAGGTCAGGTCAGCTACGAGGGTGATGTGGCGATTGCCGGTGTGCCCGGTACCGCAGCACCGATTACGTTGTCCTTTTCCGGTATTTGCGGATCCTGTACCAGCGGGCTGCTGCCCACCGGTGCGCTGATCGACACCATCGACGGCATCGATGTCACCTGCATGGACGCGGCCATGCCGATGGTGATCGCTCGTGCTGCGGATTTCAGTCTGACGGGTTATGAGACAGCTGCTGAGCTCGACGGCAATACAGAGTTTTTTAAACGCATGGAAGCGGTTCGTCGCAAAGCCGGTGAGCTGATGGGGCTGGGCGATGTCAGTGAATCGGTCGTACCCAAGTTCGGATTACTTGCCCCGGCTAAAGACGGAGGCACTATTGCAGCGCGCTATTTTATGCCCTGGAAAACGCATCATGCGATGGCTGTCACCGGAGCACAGTGCCTGGCTGCGTGTGCTATGGCGCCCGGATCAGTTGCCGATGGCATGACGGCACGATCCACCGGTGGTGAAGTCATGGTATCGCTCGAGCACCCGACGGGAAAAATTGATGTGCTGATAGATTGTCAGTGTGACGGCGACTTCGACGTGAATACCGTGGGATTGGTGAGAACAGCACGCAAACTGGCTGACGGTAATCTCTATGTGCCTGCATCAGTGTGGGGTCGCAGCTGATGGCTGTTATGCAGCATCCTGTTGAAATCGATGCTGATGTCAGTGTTATAACGCCCGGCAAAGGCGATCTCAGCTGTGATGTGGTAGTGATAGGCGGTGGCAATGCAGCACTGTGTGCAGCGATTACTGCTGCAGAAAATGGTGCGATAGTCACCTTGCTTGAACGTGCTCCGCGTACCTATCGTGGTGGCAATAGCAGGCATACACGCAATTTTCGCTGTGCGCACGCTGATGATTTGGGGGTATTGTCCGGCAAGTATGAACTTGATGAGTTCTATGACGATTTGTTACGTGTGACTAAAGGTAACACTGATGAACAACTGGCAAAAACAGTGATCTCTGAATCACCTGACAGTTACCAGTGGATGACCAGACAGGGGGTGATTTTTCAGCCCTCGCTGTCGGGTACGTTGTCATTGTCACGTACTAATGCCTTTTTTCTCGGAGGCGGAAAAGCACTGGTTAATTCCTATTATCAACGATGTGAAGACCTGGGTGTTGTTATTCACTACAACGCTACCGTGCTTGATCTGCACATTGAAAATGCCGTCTGTGATGGCGTGCTGGTAGACATTGCCGGAAGGCAGCAGTATCTGCGGGCCGGCGCCTTTGTCATCGCTGCCGGCGGGTTTGAGTCCAATAAAGAGTGGCTTGCAGAGGCGTGGGGTGAAGCTGCTAAAAATTTTCTAATTCGGGGTACACCGTACAATCGGGGTGAAGTATTAAAACAAATGCTGGGACATGGAGCTGATTCTATTGGCGACCCGACTCAGTGTCATGCAGTTGCAATAGACGGACGGGCGCCTGAATACGACGGAGGCATTGTGACTCGCCTTGACTGCGTGCCCTTTTCTGTTGTGTTAAACAGGGACGGGCATCGTTTCTATAACGAAGGCGAAGATGTCTGGCCTAAGCGATACGCTATCTGGGGGCGGCTGGTCGCCGCTCAGCCTGATCAGGTTGGCTATGCCATTATCGACAGCAAATCTGCAGAATTGTTTATGCCGTCGGTGTTTCCAGCCACACAAGGAGACACACTGGAAGCATTAACCGAAGCACTCGGGCTGCCGGTGGATGAATCAGTGGCCACTAT
>JAHDHK010000358.1:2955-4482 GCA_020631335.1 Chromatiales bacterium | reverse complement strand
GTTACCTTGCTGGCAATTGACAAGCTGCAAATGGTGTAACCAGCATTCAGTGGCTCACAGCCGAAACACTCGAACCTATTCACTCAGCTGACAGTGATCTCAACCTTCAAAAATTTATATAAATGTCTTTTTCTGGTTGCACTGACAATGCAGTGTTGCCTGGCTTCATGGCAAGCTCCTCTTAGCCGTGAGGAGGTAAAGCTACTGACTGAAATGACTGCTGGCGATTCGACGGCGCTCTCTGCAAGAAGAGTTTCAGGCGCAACAGCCGGGCAATTGTCCGCTCGCGAAGTGCTGTTGTTTGAACTGAAAACGCAAAAACACGCTGCATCCGCTACACCCAGGCTGGCAGATGTGTACTTCTACAACTACACCGACCATGTGGCAGGCGTTTCAACGATAAACCTTGATACCAAAGCGCTGGTGTCATCCATCACACTGGATAGTGTTCACCTGCCGTTGAATAACAATGAGCAGGAATATGTCAGGCAAGTGCTGATTACCCACCCTGAATTACAGAGTTTGCTAAGCGCAGAGTACCAGCGACAGTTTGCAAGGCCGCTTGATAGGTCAGTCGACATCGATATGAAGGTGTCGATTAGAGTGCCAGCTGATAAAAATGACCACTGCCATCATGAGCGATGTGCGCTGGTGAGTATATTCACGCGCGAGCTCTATAATTTTTCAATTGAACCGGTAATTAACCTTAAACGTGGGACGGTTGATCTGGAGCAATTCCGTTGAGTCCCGTGTGGCAACTCTCAGTATTGTTTGCGTTAATCGCGTGCGTAGTATTGCCTGATGTCGTCCGATCGGCAGAGCGCTGTGAAGTAGCGTTAAGTGGTCAGCTACATAAACCGGTAGACCACAAGGCGCAATATCTTTCTCATCGCTTCAACTCCGGGGCACAATGGGAGTTGTGCTGGAGCATCGATCAGCAGAGCGGTCTGAAGCTATATGCGGTGAGTTACCAGCCTCCGGCGGAGCAATCGACCAGAGTACTTCACGCAGCTTCTATTGCACAAATACTCCTTAAGTATGATCAGGACAAAACAGCGGCTCAACTGCTAACACTTCACGGACTGGGCGGGGACAATCATGTCTCCGCAGACAGTGCCAGCTGTACAGATGGCACTGTCGAAACTAATAGTCATGATCAGAAAATTTGCAGTCGCAGTGGTTACCGTGATTTGCTGACGAGCGCGCGTCACAGGGAATCGCTTCATCGCAATGAGTGGACCCTGAGCGCGGTGTCAAAGGCGGGGTCGAAACTCATAGAGCAGATCTGGCGTTTCAGCGAGGACGGCCAGCTCTCGCCCTCTGTTCGATTGTCCGGTGAACTCAGCCGTTTTACTCATTCAGCGGACTATGGCAGCCCGGTCTTCAGTGATGCGCCCTTTGCCGCAAACGCGTTGCTGGTGTACAGCTGGCGTCTCGACTTCGATATAGGAGACAATGCTACTGACGATGTGGTTGAGCAAGTCCAGTTTGTGCCACTAGACAATAGCAGCGTAAAGAGATCCATTG
>JAHDHK010000358.1:0-2945 GCA_020631335.1 Chromatiales bacterium | reverse complement strand
TCTGGTGGAGTCTGTACAACAGGCCTCGCCAACGGTGTTTCGTGGCTGGCTGATTAGAGATTCATTGCTCAGTGCCTCCGCTGATGGCGTGAATACTATGGGGTACTATCTCGATCCTCAGCAATCCGGGTTCCGGTTCAACACTATTAGCATGCCGTGGGCGACTAATGACTTTGCCGTCAGCCGGTATCGGGAGTGTGAATTACTCGCCTCTGCAAAGAGTTCTGCTGAAAGTGCATGTGCCACCAGTCTCGACAGTTATATAAATAACGAATCGCTGGAGCAACAGGATGTCGTAGTGTGGTTTTCCCTCGCCAGCGCTTTTCTCCCCAAAGCAGAAGACCTTCCACGGATTTCACCAAGAGAAAGCGGTTTTACCTTGCTTCCGTTTGACTGGTCTGCGGCCACGCCGTTCACCCCACCCCAATGAGCGCAATCCGATTTTCCGGCCTGGTGCTGTTGCAGTATTTCTTGTTGCTGTTGCCAGCCGGTGTATCAGGTGCTGAGTTCACTGACACTGACGCTTGTCCGGCTGAATATCGTATTGACGCGCAGTTTGATAATGGTGCCGCATGGCGAATGTGCTGGTCGTCTGCGCCGCGAGAAAACATCGTGTTGAGTGCCGGGTCTTATCGTCCGCCACAGGGAGAGTTTTTTCCGGTGTTCAGCAATCTCGGGCTGGCACAGTTACATGTCAGCTACGATGACAGTAACATTGTCTATAACGATGTGACCCAGTTTGGCCTCGGCGGAGAATTAGTAAAAACGCTCAGTGACATCGATTGTGTACAGGGGAAACTGCAGCGTATTGGCGGAGTTCCTCGAATGTGTGTGGCAGTCTCTGACGGGATAGATCAATACCAGAGCCTGCGCGGCACGATTCATTCTCAGAGCCTGACTGTATTTTCAGTCTCAATGGTAGGCGCCTACTCGTATCTGGTTACGTGGAAGTTTTTTGCCGACGGTTCTATACAACCGTCTATTGGCGCCGCCGGCGCATTGCAGCGATCCAGTGACAATCCGCAGTCCCCACATGGTCGCAGGCTGGATGGAATAAATGACAAGTCGTGGCTTTCTCACACACATAACTATTACTGGAAACTTGACTTTGATCTCGGCGAGTCTGCGTTTGATGATGAAGTGTCCGAGATAGCCTTTGTTACCGATGCCGACGGACGACGCTCACGTACCACGCTGCCTTTTGCGTTTGAAGTGGCCCGAGAAATTAATCCGCAACAAATGACATCGTGGCAGATAAGTGATGGTGACGCTTTAGTACAGGACAACCCGGCCTATTTAATTGCACCGGTGAACTATGGACACAAATTGGTGGACTTATTGAATGAGCCCTACACGCAGTACGACTTTTTTGCCACCCGGCAAAAAGACTGTGAACGCTTTGCCAGCGAAAACTCGAATTACTATCCACAGTGTGCAGCCGACTTGCTGCGGTTTGTTGATGAAGAGAAACTTACAGGCGCAGATGTGGTGTTATGGCATCGTATTTCGTTTCACCATGTACCCAGAAATGAAGATCGCTATGTAATGCATTCGCACTGGGACGGTTTCACCATTGAAGCCAGAAACCTGAGCAAGCCTGTACCGGCTGCGGCCAGTGAATTAAGTGCAACGACTCTGGCAGCCATTGAAGCGGCCGATTTGGCTGAAGATCCGGCGCTACCACGTAACAGTGAACGTAGCGCTGAATCCGGTGGGGTCGGCAGTGTTTATCCAATGTCCGGCATATGTGCGGTGTTGGACACTATTTTGTTGATATGGGTTTTATGTGGTTTTGCCGGCCCTGCTGCCCGGCGTTTACTCTCCGGTGCGAAATGCTGATACACACGCCGGGTTACTGTTGTAAATATCTCTCTACTGCCTGTTCTGCTGCGTTTATAAAACGCTCGTTTCGTTCCACGCCACCTGCCTCATTCATACGCGAGATATTCCAGCCAACATAAGTGCACGCTCGCAATGCTTCGAAGAGCGGCAGTGTACTTTGATCAAGAGGCCTTAAAGCACTATACCCTTCGACAGTCGCATCAGCGAAGTCGCTGGTGTGATTAATCAATCGACTGCGATGGGTGACTGTGGCCACATCGAAAACACGATGTCCGAAACCACCGTCGTCAAAATCTATCGGATGTAGCTGTCCGTTGCTGATCAGCACGTTGTCGGGTACCAGGTCTGCATGGATCAATCCGATATCCGGGTGCGGCAACGCATTAATTGCCTGGTGAGCAACCGACCGGAACTCCTTCAATACAGATTGCTGCTGTGCTGTTATCTGTGGATTTTCCCAGAATCTGTCCCAGGTGGGTTCGGGGCCAGTCAGATCCCAGGCGGGTCGGTTCAGGCCTGATGCAGCGTTCCATTGATCTGCCAGCAGATGCATTTTCGCCAGCAACTGACCCAGCTGATAGTACAACGCTGTGGTGGGTGGTATCCGGCTTAACGGTTCACCGTCAACCCAGGTCAGCAGATCGACAATCACCCCGTCTATAAGACGGACACAGTCACCGTCTGCCGCATTAACCGGTTTCGGCACTGCGATACCGTTGCCGGCGAGCATGTCCATCCACAGGAGCTCTGCCTTAATTTCGGGCAGGCTGCGATAGCCATGCCGATGCAGACGCAGCGCGCATCTTTGTTGGTTGATGTTCGCCTGATAAACACGGTTTTCGCGCGCAGCGATCAGCGTGATCGGGGTGTTATCCAGCCCCCATAGCATTCGTGCTACTTCTACAATGGCAGAATCTGTCACGAGGTGCCGGTTATACGAATGAGCCGGTGTCGAGAGTCGCTGGCGTTATTGCGATAAACACACCCGCCTTTAACACTATTGCCGGGCTCGTTGTTCACAAGATTATTCAATACCCGCTAAGCGAAACGGATATCGACCTGACCAAAAGGCCCGAAGTCGGTTTTTATGTGTGATCCGGCCG
>JAHDHK010000357.1 GCA_020631335.1 Chromatiales bacterium | reverse complement strand
CCGCGTTGGTTTTTAATTGCTGATCGTACAACGCGTTAACTGAATGCCCGGCGGTTCTGGCGGCAAGTGCGGCGCAAACAATGATCAACAGGACAACAGGTACGACCATAAACCAGAGCAAACGCCGTGTAATCGATGGGTTACCGCGAGTATTCATACGATGTTGTCTTTTTCAATGATGTAGCCAAGACCCCGCGTGGTCTTTATCAGAGACTTACCCAGTTTCCTGCGCAATGCCGAAATATGCACTTCGATTGAATTACCTTCAATCATCGAGGTATCTTCGTATATTCGCGCCTCCAGCATTGACTTACTGAAGTAACGCCCCCTGCCCTGTATCAGGATTGAAAAAATCGCAACTTCTTTTCCGGAAAGTCCGACAGCCTGCCCGTTTTTATGCACCGTCCGCCCGTTAATATCGAACTCGATATCCCGGTGTTCTATCACGGGAGAATTATGTCCATCCTTGCGTCGTTTTATTGAACGAATCCGTGCGTCAAGTTCTTTGAAATCGATCGGCTTGACAAGATAGTCATCCGCCCCGTAATCCAGCCCTTCTATGCGAGTGCCAATTTCACCATAGGCGGAGAGTATTAATACACCGGCATCAATTTTCTTTCGCTTCATGATTTTCAGCAACGTAAAGCCGTGACCATCAGGCAGACCCAAATCCAGTACCACGATGTCGTAGGCTCGGGTCACCAGTGCAGTTTCTGCCTCAGTCAATGATTGCACCCAGTCAACATTACTGGATTGTCCCAGCCAGTTTTCAATAGCATTGCCAATCAATGTATCGTCTTCGACCACCAGTATCGTGTTCATTTGTAGTCTTGCATTCTCTGTTTTAGTGACATCACAGGTGATTTCTAAATCTCAGTCGACTGTTAACGGGTTAGCACCAACAATGTGTTTACTATTAGTATCTTCATTGTACAAGTAAGATTGAGTTTACGAGCGATTGCCGGCTATCGCTTTTTCGATAGTGACACTTTTATCGAATGACTGATCGGCGATATTGTGCAACAGATCAGATGAATCCAGGTGTTCGAGTATGGCCTGACGTCTCAGTTTACCATTGGCGGTCAAAAAACCATTCCCCGGTGTAAAGGGCGCTACCGGATGCCAATGATGAACACGCGCATAAAAGGGAAGTGTTAAGTTGGCAGCAGAGATTGCCTGTTGAATCTCTTCCGGTGGTTTTTGTGAAACCACCAGCGCCGACAACGCCACCTGACCATCACCATACACCAGCACCTGCCTGATTGCCGGTTGATCAAGCAGTACAGACTCGACCCACTCGGGTGAAATGTTGCAACCCATACCGCTAATGAGAATATTACTGAGTCGTCCATTAATGCTTAGATAGCCGTCAGCATCGATAAAACCGGAGTCGCCGGTTTTAAACATACTTTTCAGGTGCGCACTACTTTTATCTATACGGCCACTGTATCCAGGAAATCCGGCCTGACCGAGCACGATCTCGTTATTTGGTGCAATCGAAATTTTCTGATGTGACAAAACACGCCCGACCGTTCCCGGCTTATTCGCACCCGGCAAATTCAATGTGACCACGGAACCGGCCTCTGACAAACCATAGCCTTCAAACACCGGTAAACCCGCATCGGCCGCGCGCCGCAGCAGATCGCATTGGTCCGGACAAACAGCTTTTCGGGCCAGCCGATATACAGTGATTTTTGCCGGATTCGATAAAATCACACAGCTGCACAGCCACGTTCACGGGTTCATCTGTACGATTGCCCAGTCGTGTGTTCAGTTGATTGGCTACCGCGGAGTTCAACGATGTGCGTGTTGCACGCGGTGCTGCGTATTGCACCAGTATATTGCGATCACTTAGTTCACGATTCAGTCCCTCCGAAAACCCGCGCAAGCCGAATTTTGATGCGCTATAGGCGGTGAACCCGGGGTAGGCAATGGATCCGAAGGTCGAACCGACATTCAGAACACTTGCCGAGGAGGTGCGTAAGCGAGGCAGCAACGAGTGGGTCAATAACATGGGAGTCAGCAGGTTTAATAGTATTATCTGCTCTATCTGTTGTTCCGATTGCATGTCATATAATGACAGCTCGGAGACACCCGCATTATTGATTAATATATCAATCGGTTCGCCAATAACATCCAGCGCCTGCACCAGCTTTTGACGTCCGTCAGGGGTACTGAGATCGGCAACCACGGTATGGTGTTTACCGTCTATTTTCTCTTTCAGTAAATTAAGTCTGATCTGATCACGCCCGACCAGGGTCAGTGTTGCACCACGACCGGCAAGCTCTGCAGCCAGCACTCTGCCAATGCCACCTGTAGCACCGGTGAGTACAATATGGTTTTTGTAAACGTTCATAATAATAACTCCTGTTCTCCTGCGTTTATTCGAGGATGCAGAGCTACTATCGGTGCCGAAGCTTCAGCGAAACTTAAGATTTATCTAAGGCGGTGTTATAAGAAGCCGGCTGTAGATCTATAGACAGATATGACTGGCTGATCATTTGTGCCAGCTCAGATTGTTTACTTACCGCAGTGCAGAACTTCAGCGTCGCATTTCATATCTAAAACGCAGAACCTTTAATGTTGGCTTAAGGCTATTGGCGACAATAGTATTACGCAATCATTCTGTTGCGCGACAGCCCAAGGAAAATATCATGTCGAATAAAATAAAATCCCGTATTACGCTGCTTGCAGCCTCGTTCATTGCCACGCTGGCGATTATCGCTGCCCCGATAGTCGCTGCCGACAATGATGATGCCGGAGAGTTTTCAGTCACGCTGGAGCAGGCCACCGCCATCGCCATGGAACAGGTTTCAGGTACCGTCATCGGTGCCGAAGTGGAGTCGGAGGATGGCGCTACTGTCTGGGAAATTGAAATACGCGATACTGAAGGTGTTGTCTACGAAGTAGAACTTGACGCTAACAACGGTGAAGTTCTGGAAGTAGAAAAAGACGACTAACGATCGTCCACACGGGCGGTTTTACATCGCCCGTGTTTACATCGCTGGCAGGGACCTGTTGACAAACAGAGTTCACCGAAATTTATTAATACACATCGAGGAGTTCATTCAGTGGTCTCTTTTCAATCACCGGCACCTTCGCATCGGCGGCAGGATACCCTGCTACTAATAGTAGAAACGGTTTCTCATACGCCGGACGCTTAAGTATTTCGCGTAAGAAATTCATCGGGCTTGGCGTATGCGTTAATGTCACCAAACCTGCGGTATGTAACGCTGTGATCAGCAGTCCAGTTGCGATGCCGACGGATTCCGGTGTGTAGTAATGCTTGTGCTTTTTGCCGTCGTTGTCATAGGAATACTTCTGCGAAAAAACGGCGATCAGCCACGGAGCTGTTTCCAGAAAAGGTTTATTTTCATCTGTCCCGAGCGGTGCAAGCGCCTCCAGCCACTCCTCGGAGGCACGCCCCTGATAAAGCGCTTTTTCTTCTTCCTCGGCGGCAGCACGTATCTGCTTTTTGATTTCTGCACTTTTAACCGCCACAAAATGCCACGGCTGCATATTTGCACCGCTAGGTGCAGTAGCCGCTGTTTCAATGGCCTTTTCAATGATCGACTGCGGGACTGTTGTGTCAGCAAAGTCTCTCACCGTTCGGCGCGCGCGCATGAGGTTTAAAAATGCGCTTGATCGTTGTTGCATTTCCTCTTCGCACAAATGTTTGAATTGCAGTGGAGCAAATGCGTAGCTGTTGTTATTCATTGCGTATTACCGGTGAAAAGCTCATTGATAAATTGCCGGAACCACTGATCCATCGCGGTATCGTGCTGATCTGCCAGCAGGTCTTGTTGCTGCCGGGTTTGTGACCCCGGCTGTTTGTACATTTCCTGCCCCCAATAACCAATCTGCCAGCGCGAGAACTGTGCTCGTGTCACCTCGGCGTGAAACTGGAATCCGTAAGTTTTGTCTCCATAACGAAATGCCTGATTATCGAACTGTTCACTGTACGCGAGATGCACTGCGCTGGCAGGTATCTGAAATTCGTGAAAATGTGCCTGCGTCAAATGCAGGCCTTCCGCCGGCAGGAAACCCGACCCGGCCATGGTCGGTTTGACTCTGTAATACCCGAACTCATACCCAGCTCCGTACCGCGGGCCAACTGATGCCCCCAGGATATGGGCAATCATTTGCGCCCCCTGGCAGGCACCCAGCACCGGCACGTCGGCTTTCATACAGGCTTCAAGCCATTGCAGCTCGGCCTGCATAAACGGAAGCTTTGCTATGTCGGCAATACAGTATTTGCCACCGTAGACAATGGTACCTGCGACTTCTTCATCAATGGGATCAAGTGCATCTCCCTCACAGGGGATCTTCCAGTCAAGCGTATAGCCCAGCTTTTGAAGTTGGTCAGATGCACGATCATCGCGCGCCTGATGTTCATCCAGGCTATGAGTAATGAGCACTATTCGCCGGCGCATTCAGAGGATTCCGGTGTTGTTAGGTGTTGTTAGGTGTTGTTAGGTGTTGTTAGGTGTTGTTAGGTGT
>JAHDHK010000356.1 GCA_020631335.1 Chromatiales bacterium | reverse complement strand
GATCAGGAATCACCAGGAGACACGGATCAATGCGAAAGCCCGGTATTGTACTGGTGTTGCTTTTTTTCACCACCGGATCGTTGCTGAATGCGGCGGAGCTGCAGGAGAAGTTCAGCTACGGTATCAACTACGCATGGAAACACTACGCGGGTGATTTTGGTGGTATCGAAGGCTGGTTAAAAAAAGGTGTGGCAGCGGACCCTGCGACCTATGCCGAAGAGTTAAATGACATGGCCGCGCATGGCATTAAGGTGGTGCGCTGGTGGGTATGGCCCGAGTTCTGGACTGATGCCATCACCTTCAGTGACGACGGTACACCGGAACCTTTGGGTCAGCAGGCGATTGATGATGCACTCAAGGCGCTGGAGCTGGCTGACGAGGCGGGCTTGCGTATCATGTTCTGCCTGTTCTCATTTGACGGTTTCCGACCAACGCGTGAGGCATACGGGATACGCATGACCGGCTATCACGACATCGTCGTAAACAATGAAAAACGGGCGGCGTTGATGGCCAATGTCGTCACTCCTTTTGCCCGGGCGCTACAGGCAAGTCCACATCTTGATAGCCTTCACTCCTGGGATATTATCAACGAGCCGGAATGGGCTGTTACCGGTGCGAATCAATACGGCGGCACACTCGGTGGTGATAAATTCGAACCGAACGATGATCTTGAAGCGGTTACCCACAGGCAGATGGAACAGTTTATTGCCGATACCATTCAAGTGATCCGCCGTGAAACACCCGAGGTGCCGGTATCGGTTGGTTCGGCAGCGGTAAAGTGGGCGTCTGCATGGAAACAACTGGATGTGGACTTTTATCAGACGCATATCTACAACTGGGTTAACGATTACTGGCCGTATGACCTTTCTCCAGCTGATTTCGGGCTCGATGACAAGCCCCTGTTGATGGGGGAGTATCCGGTTGAGGGGCTGGATGCCGTAGCCCATCAAACGTTATTGCAAAGCTGGTATACCAACGGATATGCCGGTGCCCTTGGATGGGACTATCGCATTACTCACTCGCCGGGTCTGGCCGAGTCCGCGCTGGCAGCTAAACGCAGTGTGTACCTGGACGAGCTGGACAGTTTTGCTGACAACAGCATTTCACCGTCTGACACCGCCGTCGGCGAACCGCCGATTGCAGCTGCGAAAAAAACACCTTTGTCACGCCCGTCGAAACCGACAATTCTGATGGACTGAGTGTTTGCTGTTGTGTGCCCGGCACATCGACAAACCTGCTGGATTAGTGCAATCTTGAGTGTGCCTGACTGAGGCGGGCCGGGTGTTGACCAAATATAGCAACGTATTTGACGGCGTGTTTCTGGTTGGAAAATAATCGCATGCATGCCGCAGGCGAAGCCATGGCCAGTGTTTTGTCAAGACCAGCCGTCCATCTCAATGTGCTCAACACGCTCTCAACTGACAATCCCGGGTTTTCTTATGATGCGATCCTTTGCGTGCCGTTTTCTGTTGATATTGCTGTATGTCGGGGTTGCTCCGCTGCGTGCTGAACCGAGCGCTGCAGATTTCGCCACAGCCATTGTCAAACTCGATGCAGTGATAGCGCCGGGTGCCAGAACATTACCAGCGCTCGGCAGCGAGCGAAGCGGCAGTGCTGTGGTTATTGATGCCAGCGGGCTATTGCTTACTGTCGGATATCTCGTTCTGGAGGCGGAGCAGGTATTGATAACTTTCGCCGATGGCACCACCGCTGAAGCTGAGATAATAGTCAATGATATTGCCACCGGACTTGCCTTGCTGCGTACTGACTTGCCGGCGGGCACCTCATCCATAGTGCTCGGAGACTCAACGCGGTTGGCCGTCGATCAGGATGTCGTCGTGCTACAGCATGGAGGTACGGGTACTGCTCACGTTGCAACGGTTGTCAGTGCCCGGGATTTTTCTGGGTCGTGGGAATATCATCTGGACAGGGCTTTTTACACGGTTCCGGCTACCCGTTCATTCAGTGGCGCTGCCCTTATAAATCGTGATGCCGAGCTTGTCGGAATCGGTAGTCTGTTACTGAGTGATGTTTATTCCAGGAGTGATAGCCGCTCCGCCAGCGGTAATCTGTTTATACCTGTTGAACATTTGCGTAAACACTTCGGACAACTCCTCACTGGCAACACCACAGCGCAGAATCGTCCCTGGTTAGGAGTCACGCTTAACGAAACGCTGCCGGATCTTGAAATTGTTCGCGTCGCCGAAGACAGCCCGGCGGCCACTGCAGGCTTGCAGGCCGATGATGCGATCATTGCTTTGAATGATGTTCGCGTTTATAAGATGGCTGACTTTTACAAGGCCTTGTGGAATGCCGGAGTGGCCGGCGATACATTTGAGTTGCTGATAGCGCGCGATCGTAACCTGCGGCAGATCGAGGTGATATCGGCAGACCGGGAACGCTGGTTTCGCTAATCAATGCACCCGTGTGCTTTACACTATGCAGCAACAACCAGCCGTCGCCAGCTTTTAAAGACTGGCGACGGGCTGTTTGTTTTACTCGCCGATAGCAATGCCACTGCGTCTGGGGTCGGAAGCGCCGTAGTAGCGTGCGCCGTCAATAAGGATAGTATGCAGCCCGGAATTCAAACTGCGTACATTCACTTCGTGCCCCATCGACTCCAGTGCTGATTGCAATTCTACCGCTTCGGTTCCTTCCTCAAGATCGGTCTTGCCGTTACGGTTAACTACGTGCCCCATATTCAACGCATCCTGCGGGTCCATGTCCCAGTCAAGGATGGCGACAACAGATTGGGTAACATAGTTGATAATGCGTGAACCCCCGGGTGAGCCCGTCAGAAGTATCGGCCTGCCGTCTTTCATCACTATGGTCGGCGACATAGAAGAGCGAGGTCGCTTGTTACCTTCAACTCGGTTGGCAACGGGTTTGCCGTCTTTTTCTGGCCTGAAGGAAAAGTCTGTCAGTTCGTTGTTCAACAGGAAGCCACCGGCCATCAACCGGGAGCCAAAGCCGGATTCTATTGTGGTAGTGATCGACACCATGTTGCCGTATCGGTCGATGATTGAAAAGTGCGAGGTGCCAGCCCTTTCAGGTTGTAGATCCGGGGCGCGCAATTTCGCCTCCTTCCAGGGGGGAGTGCCTGCCTGGGCTTTACCCATGGTTTTCTGCGGATCAATTAGCGCAGCGCGGTCGGTCAGGTAGCTTTTGTTTAACAGGCCCTCGGGCATATCGACAAAGTCTGAATCAGCCATATACATGCCCCGGTCGGCATAAGCGAGTTTGGCGGCTTCGATAAAAAGATGCCATGCCTCAGCTGACGGTCCCATAGACCGCAGGTCGTAATGCGAAAGCACACCCAGAATTTGCCCCATTGTGAGCCCGCCGGAAGTAGGTGGGCCCATGCCACAAACCTCATAGACACGATAAGGGAAACAAACAGGTTCGCGTTTTATCACCTCGTATTTAGCTAAATCTTCCAGGGTCATTTGACCCGGGTTGGTGCTCGCACCGGTGACAGTGGCGACAATGTCTTCAGCCAGTTCACCGGAATAGAAGGGCGCCGATCCCTGATCGGCCAGTACCCTGAGTGTGGAGGCGAAAGCCGGGTTCTTTAGTGTGCTGCCGGCGGCACGGGCAGAACCGTCCTCATTGAAGAAATATGCACGTGTCGGTTCGAATAAAGTCAGGCCACGCTCAGCTGCACCTTTGATTGAAGCGGATAGTTTGTCACTGATCTCAAAGCCGGATTCAGCTTGTTTGATTGCTGATTCAAACAGCGACGCCCATGGCTTGATACCATGATCGGCATGGGCTGTTTCCAGAAGTTTAAGCGTGCCGGGTACACCAACGGAGAGTCCGCCCGGTACTGCCTCTGACCACTTCATAGGATTACCGTCATCTTTCAGAAAATACTCCGGGGTAGCACTGGCAGGCGCTTTTTCGCGGCCGTCGTATGTGACGAGCTTTTTTTCTGATTGGTCCCAGAACAACATAAAGGCACCGCCGCCAATGCCGGAGGACTCCGGTTCGACCAGATTGAGCATTAACTGCACAGCCACTGCGGCATCCATCGCGGTACCGCCGGCCTGCAGAATCTCAACACCGGCCTGTGATGCCAGTGGGTGGGCACTACTCACCATGTGATAAGTACCGGTGACAGAATTAGGGTAGCGTGGATGCTCATCAGCGGTAACAGCCGCTGAGGCGGTGAGCAGTGCCGTGAGTGTAAATGCATGAACACTGGCGGTCGGCGATGTGAGGCCGGGTTTGCTTGTCATTCCTCTCTCCATGTGTGTTAGGCGTATACAGTGTGCCACAATCCGTTGTTGTCGCGTAACCGATGCCCGATTACCAGTGTTTCGGGTAATCAGCTACAAGACAGCGACTCTCAATAAACGTCGCTCGCCGTGCAGCGGCTTTTACCTGGTTTTACAGATAAACAGAGGTACGTGATCGCCGGCAAATTGTTGGCGAAGCCGAATTAAGTGCGCTCTACCGATGGCAGAGAGATGTTTGAAGAAATTATAGAGATTGTGGTTG
>JAHDHK010000051.1:17372-26878 GCA_020631335.1 Chromatiales bacterium | reverse complement strand
CAGGACGGAGTAACAATGCTTGCCGTACCCGAATATGATGGCCAGCTGGAACTTCTCATCAGCAATTCGGTCAATTCGGACAACGCTACCTCACGCATTGTCGAGAACGCGTCTGAGTCGTTGGCTCTGGAACTGGATGAGACCAAAGAATGGGTGTTTCGCGCTCGCAAGATCCTTGCGCCTTTTTCGGTCTCTTCCTACAGCGAGTATTACGTTTTCAGCGCACGTGAGCCGTAGCGATATCCTTATTCCCTGGTCACCGGGAAGCCTCTATCCAGGACACGCTTTTGAAAAACAGTCGCATTGCTGTATCTGTTGCAGCGTTGATCGTCGCCGCACTGATCGCCTACTACTTTGTCTCGCAGAAACCTGCACCAGTTGACAGCGTCAGCACATCGGGTCTCATAGAGGGGACACACTATCGTGTGCTGTCCAAGCCGCTGGAGGTTAAAGGCGAGGGTGTATCAGTCAAAGAATTTTTCTGGTACGGCTGTCCGCATTGCCAGTCTTTTGAGCCACGCATTAAAGCATGGCTTGCTGAGGCCCCTTCGGATATTGCATTTGACCCGGTACCTGTGGCTTGGAATGACGCCACCCGGCTTCATGGCGCAATGTACTATGCCGGTCTTAACGCTGATCGTTCTGAAGAGTTGCACGACGCGCTGTTTGAACTGATCATCGCCTTGCGTCAGGAAAGAAATCTGGATCGTCACGTCGAAAAGGTTGGTGAGCTTTTTGCGCAACATGGCATCGCTGCTGCTTCACTCGAACAGATGTTGAACGAGCCTGGAATCCAGTCGCAGGTTAATCAGGCAGAAAAGGACATGCGTACCGCTGAGATATCTTCTACCCCGTCAGTATTAATCGACGGCAGGTATCTGATACTCAATAATGATGCGGTGGCGCAAGTGGGAATGTTCGAGGTGATGAACAAATTGATTGAGCTTGCGCGAAAGTAATTCACTGGCTGGAGCTAGGCCAGGGCATTGCGCTTGAATCCAGCCGGCGGATTCAAGCCGGTATGTATCAGATGTACATCATCGGGCTGCCGATGACAGCAGTTATGTTACTTCGTACATCGCTTCGGTCAACACCGGTACTGATGCGACCGTTCTGATTGAAAAGTATCACACTTCCTGTGCGAAAACTGTCGGACTAACACTGTGGTTCGGGAAGTCTCACCGGGACATCTGTTTAATGATTGCCGCAAAGCCGGCAGAGGTGATGTCGGGATACCCGGCTACGGGTTTGGCCCGGGTACATTGAAAGCCGAGACTGTTCATGGCGCACAGATAGTTTTTTGTGAGTGTCGGGGAACCGACTACGGTCACGTTGCTGCCGGATAGATCAGACATACCTGTACCTTCACGTATTTCGCTGCCAATGAGTAACCCGGAAAGGTATGAACTTACCTGCTCATGGTGCATTAAGTTCAGCAGGACGGACGACCTGGCAGTAAAGAGTTGTGAAATGACATTGCTGTTGTTGTAACCGTGCGCGACTGCATTCAAAAAAGTTGTTTCGCACCAGCTTTCTGTGATTGCCATCTGCCCGATCAGTGTGTGTTCCAGCAGGGTCTTGTAGAGCTCTCCGGTGGCTATCGTATTGAAATTCAGAATGTTGCCGTCTTGCAGAGTGGCCCATTTTGAATGCGTACCGGGCATAACAACTGTGTGTGGCTCGACATCGTTGTGTAAGCCCTCGCTCAAACCCAGGAGCTGTACTTCTTCGCCTCTCATTACATCTGCGTGAGGATCTGTCTGGCTGACACCTGGTATAAAGTACAGGATCCGGTGAGCGGTTTCGAAGCGTTTGAGGTTTCGGCTGATTGATACACAGTCTAACGGGCAGGGGATATATGCAGTTTCTATCCAGCCGTGGACGCTGGTGATCATACCGCACAGCAACAGAT
Source organism: Chromatiales bacterium (assembly GCA_020631335.1). Lineage (GTDB taxonomy): Bacteria > Pseudomonadota > Gammaproteobacteria > Granulosicoccales > Granulosicoccaceae. Next base: position 24,966 of record JAHDHK010000051.1, on the reverse strand, counting down.
GATCGTCCGGTTCGAGCCAGTCACCTACCTGCGTTTGCAAAATTGCCTCGAAGGCGTCAGGGCGATTTTCCTGTGCGATGTTGGTGATGCCGCAATTCGCTTCACGATGTTCGATCACAGTGTCGCCTTCAAAAAGGTAGGCACGAAATGAGGTTGATCCCCAGTCGATCGCTACTTTAATCATAAGCGTTTGTCTTACCCTGACAATATTGAAGAAATTGCCTGCCTGATGTTGTCAGTCTTTTACATACAACTATCAGTTGAGTTTGCGCGAGCAAGCTGCATTAAACGCCAAGATACCGGTCTTTAATCGACGGGTTATCTCGAAGTTCCTGACTGCTGCCCTGCCAGACGATCTGTCCTTTTTCGATCACATAGTGTCTGTCTGCCAGTTTCATTAGATCAGCCAGATTTTTATCAACAACCAGAATGGAAAGTCCGGCTTTTTTCAGTGCCTGTAAAGATGTCCAGATATCCTTTCTGACCAGCGGAGCCAGACCTTCCGTCGCATCGTCAAGCAGCAGCAGATCCGGATTGGTCATTAACGCGCGTCCAAGGGCAAGCATTTGCTGCTCTCCCCCGGACAGCAGATTGCCCATGGATGTCAGTCTTTCGGCCAGCGCTGGAAACAGCTCCAGTACTCTCTCTCTGGTCCACGGGTTTGCTTTACTGAAAGTGTTTGCTGCGGTGGCGATGAGGTTTTCATTAACCGTTAGATTAGGAAATATCTGCCTGCCTTCGGGGACCAGCCCCAGCCCGAGTCTTGCGATTTTATATGAGGGCAGACCAATCAGTTCAACGCCTTTATAGGTAATTCTGCCAGAGGAAGGAGGAACGATCCCCATTATGGAATGTATCGTGGTGGTCTTTCCCATGCCATTTCGGCCTATCAGCGTGACGACTTCACCGCGGCCTACCTCCAGTTGCATGTCAAATAATGCCTGACTGGAACCATAGAATGTATTCAGTCCTTCTACAGTCAGCATCAGTTGTCGTCCTCACCAAGGTAGGCTTGACGAACCTGCTCATTGTTTCGAATTGAATCCGGCTCACCGCTGGCCACTACGCGCCCGTAAACCAGTACTGTAATGGTATCGGCCAGTGCAAAAACAGCATCCATATCATGCTCTACCAGCAACAGAGTTTTGTCTTTTTTCAGCCCATTGAGTGTGCTGATGAGCTGAGCTGACTCTTCCCGGCCCATTCCGGCCATCGGTTCATCAAGCAGCAACATTTGCGGTTCGGTGGCCAGTGCCATCGCAATTTCGAGTTGTCTTCTTTCACCGTGTGAAACTTCGCTCGCAAGCCAGTTGCATCGTTCAGCCAGGCCGACCTGTTCGAGATATTGCAGCGCCGGTTCTCTAAGCAGCTTTTCTTTTTTGGCGTTTTTCCAGAATTTGAATGAGTGACCGGATCTGGCTTGTACTGCCATTGCCACGTTATCGAGCAATGACATTTCCTGGAACACAGAAGTAATCTGGAAAGATCTGGCCAGCCCGGCGCGACAGAACTCGTAGGCGGGCAGGCCGGTAATCGTTTTTCCCTGAAATATAATTTCACCGCTGTCCGGGGTGAGCAGTCCTGACAACTGCGAGATCAGTGTCGTTTTACCTGCACCGTTAGGGCCGATGAGTGCGTGTATTTCTCCCTGCGTGACACGCATGTCGACATTATCGGTAGCGATAACACCACCGAAGCTTTTATTTAATTGCTGAACTTCGAGAATGGGGTGGCTCATGCCTGTCGCTGCGTGCCGGAGGAGCGGGAGCTGTTAAACCAACGCGACAGTGCACCACTGACACCACCACGCATAAACAACACAGAGAAAATCAGCAACAGTCCAAAATAAAGGTGCCAGTAGATCGTTATTTCGGACAATACGAATTCGAGCACGATAAATATAACTGCGCCGATTACCGGCCCCCAGAGGGCAGCCGCACCACCAAGAATGACCATAAACATGATTTCTCCCGAGCGGGTCCAATCCATCATCTCCGGTGAAATAAAGGTGGTGAAGTTGCCTAGCAGAAAGCCCGCGTAGCCGCAGATAAGCCCGGATAGCACAAATGCAGTGAGCTGATATCTATAACAGTTAACTCCGATGGCCCCCATGCGTTCTTCGTTAAATTTTGCCCCCTGAAGAATGAGCCCGAACCTTGAGTGACTGATTCTATGAAGCAGAAACACCAGTGCTAACAATGACAGATAGCAAACAATATAAAGAGTCACCGGATTGTCTAAAGTGATCAGCGGAAACTCTGAGCGCAGGTCTATGGTTAAACCGTCGTCACCGCCATAGGTTTCCAGCGACACAATGGCATAGAACATCATCTGCCCGAAGGCCATGGTAATCATGATAAAGTTCACTCCGCGCGTGCGCAGTGAAATGATGCCGGTCACTAATGCAAACAATGCACAAACCGCCATCGCCAGCCCAAGGTGAACAAAGCCGTTATAAGACGCAATTGCATCCATGCCGCCGTAAGTTGAATGATAAACCGGAATGCCAACTGCATAAGCACCCAGGCCTATGTAGGCAGCGTGGCCGAATGACACCAGCCCGCCCAGTCCCAGTATCAGATTAAGACCGCAGGCGGCAATCGCAAGAATCACCAGTCTGGTAAATATATCCAGCCAGAACGCATTGCCTGCCAGGTAGAGGCCAAACGGTATAACAGCAAGTGCAGTGATCATGACGATTGAAATCCACTTGACAGCGGTATGCTGTTTACCGATCGTGGCTTCAGGCATATTGGCATCCTGCATTAACACTGTCTTTATATCGGCGGTAGATCATTGTTGTCATCGCAAGGGTGGTATCAGCGCGTAAGTGGAGGGAAAAGACCCTGCGGTCTGAAGGCCAGTATGACGGCCATCAGAATATAAATAAGCATGGCGGACACTGCCGGTGCAGCGGTTTCTGCGGCCTCACCGGACATAAATATTTTGAAGATATCATCGAGGAAAGACCGTCCGAACGTATCTATCAAACCAATTATCAATGCGGCGAGGAACGCGCCTTTCATTGATCCGATACCACCGATAATAATTACCACAAATGTAGTAATGATGATGTCGCTGCCCATGCCGATTGATGCCTCGGTGATCGGAGCGATCAGCATGCCTGCAAGTCCGGCCAGTGCTGCGCCCAGTGCGAACACGCCGGAAAACAGCGTACTTATATCTACACCCAGTGCGCCAACCATCCTTCGATTCGAAGCACCGGCACGAATCAACATACCAACGCGGGTGTGATTCACCAGCAGATACAAACCAGCGGCAGCTGTCAGTCCCATGCCTATGATCAATAGCCGGAAAGTCGGAAATACAATGCCGGGAAAGATTTCGACCTGGGTATTCAAAATTTCCGGCAGTGGAATGGCAATACCTTCCGGTCCCCAGATAAGATGCACCAGCGTGTCGATACACAAAATCAGTCCGAATGTAGCCAGCACGTGATCCAGATGGTCGCGATGATAGAGATGTTGCACTACCAGTCGTTCCAGTATGTAACCCGCCAGTGCGGTTAATGGAATCGCTACGGCTACCGCAAGCAGAAAGGACCCGGTGTAAATGGTGAGTGTGGCGCAAAAGAATGCGCCCAGCATATACAGCGCGCCGTGAGCAAGATTCACAAAGTCCATAATGCCGAAGGTAAGGGTGAGTCCGGCGGACAACAAAAAGAGCAGAATACCCAGTTGCAGCCCGTTTAAAAGCTGAATAACGAGAATGGAGGCTTCCACTTTTCAGTCGTTTTTATTCATAAGGAAGGAGACAACAGTAGGATTTGCAGTGGCGGGTGTGTAATCGAGGTATTCAATAATCACTAAGTTGCATTGCCTGCCGGCAAAGATAGGATACGTTCTGACTACACGGGAGCGCTGTTCACGCTCCCGTGGCTGCATGCTGACTAAAGCTTGCACTCTGAGGCATATACGTCCTGATGATTTTCAAGAACAACCTGATCAATCTGAGTCGTCCAGTTGCCGTCGGCATCTTCTACCACTTTTCGTGAATAAAAATTCTGTATCGGCATGTGATTATTGCCGTAACTGAATTCACCGCGTACCGAATCGAAGTCTGCTTTCTCCATTGCAGCACGCATTGCATCCATGTCGTCCAGATTGCCGCCGACAGCATCAACCGCTGACTTGATTAGCATAATGGAATCGTAGGCCTGAGCTGCATAGAAAGACGGGTAACTGCCATGCTTTTCTCTAAAGTCTGCAACGAACTTCTTGTTGGCAGGTACATCGAGGTCAGGGCTCCAGAATTGCGTCATGCTTGAGCCAAGTACGCTTTTCATTCCGGCTTCTTTCAGTTTTGGCAATGACAGTGAATCAATGGTAAATACGGTGTAAAGCGGCAGGCTGTCTCTGAGACCTGCCTGTTCGTATTGTTTAATAAAAGCGCCAGCCGCTTTACCGGGGTAGAAAACAAAAATGCCTTCAGCGCCGGAGGCTTTGGCTTTCGCCAGTTCGGCGGAGAAGTCGAGCTGAGCGTCTTTACCCCACTTTGTCAGGTCTTTACCGACTATCTCACCTTTAAAGGTTCGCTCTACACCTGCAACCATATCTTTACCGGCGGCATAATTCGGCGCCATGATGTAGAGTGATTTTACGCCCTGCTTGTTTAGCGTCTCGCCCATTGCCATGGGGGTTTGATCATTCTGCCATGAGGTGGAAAAAAAGTTCTCATGGCATAGTTTGCCGGCGACGGGGGAGGGACCGGCATTCGCGCTGATTAAGAACTTGTCGGCGTCCAATACTGATTTTCGCGAAGCCAACAGCACGTGCGACCAGATATAACCTGCAACAAAATCGACATCGTCCTGCTTGACGAGCTTGTCGGTAGCCTGCTTGCCGACCTCGGGCTTGAATCCATCGTCAGCCATTATCAATTTTACCGGTTTGCCGCCCATGGTGTTGTCAATGTGTTCAAGCGCGAGATTAACCGCGTTTTCCTGATCTTTACCGATTGAAGCAGCACCGGTTGTCAGGGTGGTGATGAAACCGATTTTTACTTCATCAGCGGCAAATGCCGTGGAGGTGGCGGACAACGCGGCAACTGCCGCGGCGGTAATTAGCTTGTTCATACAGTTTCCTCTAATGGGTCATACGATTCCGCCGGGTGCGGAGACGCGCGAATGTGAACAGCGCGGGTGTCGACAGTGTACCTAATGAGCTCAGGTGGTTCATGCCCGACCGCACGGATTATTCATCCTGAGCGGCACACTAAATCACTCAAGATGACAGTGCAACTTGATTTGGCGCGAAACGGGATGTCTGAATGCCGGTTTGTGGTCTGCCGGGCGGGTAGCTGTAAACAGGCAGTACCCGTTGTCGATCGGAGTCAGGTAACCGCCGGCGATTGTTGAGTGACCACATGTGTTTGAGGTGTGGCCAGTGAAATGCCCTGATCCAGTGAAGTATGCAGGATGGTCTCGGTGAGCAGCTGTCTCATCCCGACCAGGCTCTGGACGTCTTTTATGTAATAGAACACTCCCCACTCTACGGCATGATCGCCGGTCTCCAGTACCTTTATTTCCAGCGGGTGGGTTTCATCCAGTGCGGAGTTGTCCTGCTCGCAGGCAATTTGAAAAGCATCATTGAACAGTTTTCTCACTTGTTTCGGTTCGATGTCGTAACCGATTTTAAATATCAGTTTTTCCCTCAGGCCGCGTGCCGAGGCAAATTTGGACAAGGCATGGATGGTCTGCTGCCGAAGCCGTGAGTTACTGATCATTACCCGGTGGTTGTTGATAATATCGATGACCACTGTGTGGAAAATTTTGGTCTTGAATACCCTGCATATTAGCGGCGGATCATCGAGTTCTATCAGGTCACCCTCACTGACCATGTCGCTGTTTAACAGCACCAGCCCGCTGATAATGTCAGGTGCCCACGCTGCCTGTGTCAGCGCGAGGAATACGCCGACAAAACCAACCACTCCGCCGGCTTCGAGCAGGCTGCTGTACCCTGCTATTCGAATGATCGCGATAAGTGCAACAATCGCGACAAAGGTGCTGATCACCAGCGTCAGCATCCTCGAATGATACGTATCGGATATCGCGGTACCCTCAGCGCCGGTGACCACTTTTCCATACCGCCTGCGCATCACGTAGCTTGCAATATTGGCAGTAAGGTAGGCGAGGTAAAGCACAACCAGAATAGACAGTATTCGAAAGGCCAGCCCGTTAGCACCTTCATTGCTGGCGTAGAAGGCGTTGTAACAAACAACTGCCAGTATCGCGAGATTAAGACCCCGCATGACATTAACCTGAAAGTCGAACTGCCTTTTCTCACGCTTTACCAGCAGACGCTCAAGGATTGGCCGCGCTAGTAATAACAACAGCAGGTTAAGTGCAATGATAATGTAGTGCACGCTTGTGACCTGTGCGAAAGTGCCGTTCAAAGCCCCGTTCATTGTCGTGTGGCCCCGCGGGTTCCGTGCCCGCTCATTGGTGTATTGACAGCGCAAATCGGGCATGAGTGTGGTTTCTGCCAACACCATACCGTGTTTTTCGTCTCGACAAGGTGTATCACGGTACGGCCGCTGCTGAAGACAATGCAATCATAATGCATCGGCAGGGTCGATGCGTACCACCGCGTCATAAGCGTTACGGTTGTTTGCCTGGTGAAGAGGGCAGGTCGAGCGTTCGCGATTGATTATTTTCAGGCAGGGATCGATTGAGCTGTAAGCGGATGTCGCGATACCGGCAGGCAGATGAGTCAGTATCTGTGCTTACCAACGCCGGTCGCGTTGATTAAGACCTGCAGGTAACGCAACACTCGAGGCGGTACTTCGCGACAGGCACAGGTTTGTTGCGGTCAAACCCGGGTGGGCCCGGTTTGACCGCAGAGATAAGCTTACTCGGAACCAGCCAGCGGACGGGTGGATTGCAACAACTTGTGTACTTCGTTAACCGCCAGTGAAAGCATTGCATAATCTACGCTGCCACTGGATTTTATTTCACTCAAGCGCTGGGAATATCCCTGCAATCTGGCTTCGTTTTGATCTGCCCACTGTTTTACCATTGTCCGGCCGTTGGATTCTGCACCTGCGCTCGAGTTTATCCCCGAAATTATTTCAGCGCAGAGATGTCGTTGCTGGTAGTGTAAATCTGATCGCAATGCCGAATTGGCCAGCTCGTGCCAGTGATTGCCGGCGTCCAGTGCGCCTATTTGTTCGCGAAGCCATTGGATTTCAAGGAAGTCACCCAGTTGAAAATACACCGAAGCGGTTGTATCCAGTGCAATGCCCGAGGTGGCAGAGATATCAATGATGTCGAAGCCTGATGATAGTGGTACGACACAGGACACCGCGTTAGCGACGTTCTCGGGTACTTCATTTTTTATAAAGTGATGACAGCGTGAGCGGTAACTCGATTTATTGGGCTTGGCAAGCACCTCTGGTATGTCTTTGCGCAATTCGTCAATGCCGTTGGCAAAGTATTTGATGACTGCAGATATCGTTTGATCCACTCTGCGGTTGCTCACCAGCCAGTGTACGCCCCGCTCAACCCAGCCCCGTACGATAAACAACAGCTCATGTTGAGTTTTACTCTGAACTTTATTGTCTAATGTCTCAATCG
>JAHDHK010000051.1:3419-17362 GCA_020631335.1 Chromatiales bacterium | reverse complement strand
GAGATCACGCATACGGAAAACAGTTCTGGCCGCCACGTAAGCCATCGCGACATCAACCGTGGTTGCCCCTAGCTCATCTTTCAGCCGGAACAGGTAAGTCGGCCCCAATCGGTTCACAAGGCTGTTGGTGATTTGAGTTGCGATGATCTCATCACGCAACTGATGTTGAATGATCTGTTCGCTGAATTTCTCTCCCAGTACCTGCGGAAAATATTGAATCAGCTCATCATTAAAGAACTCATCTTTAACCAGAACAGAATCGCGTAATTCTTCATAGATATCCATTTTGCTGTAGGCGACCAGTACCGCGAGTTCCGGTGCACTGAGGCCGAGCTCCGATGCGGTGCGCTCTGCAATGGCTTCGTGATCCGGCAGGAACTCAATCGTCCGGTTGAGTTTACCCGTTGATTCCATCGCATTGATAAAGCGTGCGTGCTCATCCAGTTTTTTTGCAGACTCGTCTACCGCCAGGCTGATGCATTGGGTTTGAAGATAGTTATCGCGCAAGACCAGGTCGGAGACCTCGTCGGTCATTTGTGCCAGCAGGGCGCTGCGCTCTGCAGTCGGCAGGTGGCCAGTCCTGACCAGGCCGTCTACCAGGATTTTGATGTTGACTTCGTGATCAGAACAATCAACTCCGGCAGAATTATCAATCGCGTCTGTATAAATCTTGCCACCGCCCAGCGCAAACTCAATACGTCCTTTTTGAGTACAGCCCAGGTTACCCCCTTCGCCAACGACGCGGCATTGTAGATCGCGGGCGTCAACACGAAGTACATCATTGGTTTTATCCTGAGCATCGGCATGTGTTTCCGCGGATGCCTTGATGTAGGTACCAATGCCTCCGTTCCATAACAGATCTACCTTAGCCTTAAGCAGCCTGTTAATCAGGTCGTTGGGTGCGAGAGTTTTCTCTCGAATGCCGAAAGCTTCAGCAACTTGCGGAGAAATCGTAATAGACTTGGCAGAGCGGCTGAAGACACCACCACCGTTTGAAATAAGTGACGGGTTGTAGTCTTCCCAGCTGGAACGCGCGAGTGCGAAAAGCCGCTCACGTTCTGCATAACCCGCGGCCGCGTCCGGGGTTGGATCGAGAAAAATATGCATATGGTTAAAGGCTGCCATCAGGCGGATTTTCTTCGACAACAACATACCATTGCCGAAAACATCCCCACTCATATCTCCAATACCCACCACGGTAAACTCTTCACTCTGGGTGTTGAGATTGTATTCGCGGAAGTGTCTCTTAACTGACTCCCATGCGCCTTTGGCAGTGATCCCCATCCCTTTGTGGTCGTAACCGACAGAGCCACCCGAGGCAAATGCATCACCAAGCCAGAATCCATATTCGACAGATATGTCGTTGGCGATATCCGAGAACGTAGCAGTGCCTTTGTCAGCAGCAACCACCAGGTAAGGGTCGTCGGCGTCGTGCCGCACCACATCAACCGGAGGCACAACTGCTGAATCGATATAGTTGTCGGTGATGTCCAGCATGCCGCGCAGGAACGTTTGATAGCAACTGACCACTTCCTGCATTAAGTCTTCTCTGGAGGCATTGGCAGGTGGTTGCTTCACAATGAAGCCGCCCTTTGAGCCTACAGGTACGATCACAGAATTCTTGACCATTTGTGCTTTCATCAGGCCGAGCACTTCTGTGCGGAAGTCTTCCTTCCGGTCAGACCAGCGTAAACCGCCACGCGCAACTTTGCCGCCGCGCAGGTGTGTTGCTTCTACTCTGGGGGAACAGACAAATATTTCGAATTCGGGGCACGGCAGCGGCATGCCTTGAATGTGTTTCGGGATCAGCTTGATCGATGTATAGTCGCGGTAGTTACCCAGTTCATCCTTTTTAAAGTAATTTGTTCTGACTGTTGCGTGAATCGCATCACGCAGGGTTCGTAAAATACGATCCTGATCCAGGCTTGTAACCTGATCCAGCAGTTGGATAAACTGATCTTCTCTGTCACCTTCGTTGGATTCATTATCCAGACTGAATCGATCTTCGAACAGAGTCACGGAAAGTCTGGCAAGCTCGCTGTTTTCTATCAGACATGACGTCATGTATTCCAGTGAATACGGGATGTTAATCTGCAGCAGATACTTGCAATACAAACGTAAAACGGTTACCTGTCGCCAGCTAAGCCCGGCAGTGAGTACCAGTTGGTTCAGTCTGTCGTCATCGATTTCTCCATGCCAGGCCTTGAGAAAAGTCTGCTGGAACGCATCGGCCACTTCTTCAATCGGCAGCGCGTCTGCACGGGCATGTTGTAAACTGAAAACTCTGATGTGCAAAGCACCGGTTTCAGTGATGACCCGGTACGGGTGTTCACCGCTGACCGGTACACCCATGTTTTCAAGAATATGAATCGTCTTTGATAACGGTACTTCTATATCTGAGTGGTAGATGTTGAAGCCGATTTCATTCGTTGCATGATGTTGATCACGATAGAACAGGACTTCCAGTGAATTGTGCAGCTGCACCATCGACAACATCTTTATGTCACGGGCGGCAGTGGCAACATCGTTTTGCGACTTATAGGCGTCCGGCATATTGCGCGATAAGCTGAACAATTGAGAGAGTGATTGAGCGTCGATGTCGGATGACAATCTGTCTCGCAGCATGTCGTCCCAGTTTTGCGCTGCATCGACAATCTTTTGTTCGATACTATTGAAATCTGCTTCTTCTTTACCAGCCGTCGTATTGGGAGTTCGAAGTGAGAAGACAATACGTGCCAGTGTGTTCTCTGATGACAGCGTAATGTCGAATTCAACGTTATCAGCGCCGAGTGATTCGTGCAGAATATCCTGCATCCTCAGTCTTAGCTCTCTTGAGTAAAGTTCACTTGGTACATAGACAAAACAGGTGGCCAGACGTTTAAATCGATCCTGAATACCAAACATCCGGACACGCGGATGGTGCAGCAGATTCATAATGCCACGGGTAATTTCGATGATCTTTGCCTCATCGGATTGAAGCAGCAGATCACGCGGGAAATCTTCAAGCGTCGTCAGTAGAATTTTGCCGTCATGCGCACCAGGGTTAAATTGCGAACGGGCGACTATGTTGTGGAGCTTGTGGCGCAGGATAGGAATCGAGTCCAGATCGGTGCTTTCCGCGCGTGAAGTAAAAAAACCACTAATGACGCATCGGCCGTTGTGTTGACCTTTGCTGTCCAGGCGCTGATAGCTGACAACATCCATCGGTCTCGGCCAGATGATCGGGGCACGCTCTACCGACTTGGTGATATAGAGTAAATCATCTGCAGTGTCGTCAAGCTCCTGGCCCGGCAGGCAATTGGCCAGTGACTGCTCAGCGTCATTGCCGCGAAATATCCCCAGTGCTTTGTCTTTATCCATCGACAGGCCTTTGCCTGTGTCGGAAAGTTCGCAATAGCCGGTGAAAGTGAAGTGATGGCTTTGCAGCCAGTCGATAAAATCGCACGCCTCTGCGATAGAGAAATCTTCTTCTGTGCTGCTTCTCAACGCAGTACTGCTGGCAGCACTGGCATCTTTCATACGTTCCCAGTCGTCGCATGCCAGATTCACATGAGTAATCGCACTTCTGATTTGCGTTTCTATCAGGCTGAAGTCCGCTTCGTCGAAAAGCCGGTCGATATGCAGTTGCATAAATGACTCACAGCTTGCACCTTCGGTGTCGACGGGGACCAGGCCATCCATGGTGCCGTTGTCCTTGCGCACCACGGTGAAAATCGGGTGAATAAGCTGACTTAAGTTAAACCCGAGTCTGGTGACTACCAGGGCCACCGATCGCACCAGAAAGGGCTTGTCGTCGGTCGTGATCTCCACGATCGTATGAGTCGACTCCCAGCTGTGTTGCGCTTTTGTCGGATTGTATATCCTGACGAGGCATTCGTTTTTCTGCCGACGGGCAGCAAAATTCCAGTGAGAAATAGCCGCGGCCGTCAGTTCCTGCACCGGCCGGTTGGCAATATCGTCGAACGGAACCTTACTGTAATACTGCTGTACGAGTTCAGATTCGTTTTGCAGATAGGCTCTGGTGCGCTCAGGGTGACTGAGATCAGCATTGATCATGGTGTTTGGATTTGTTGCCGGCGTGCTAGGCATTGTAGTTACCGCCCGTGTGCTTTTGTATTAGTAGAGCATCGGTGGCATTGATGCCAAGGCTGCGCTGTGTCAGTCATCTGCGCTGGCGGTTCTGCATCCGGTATTACCGGAAATTCTATGGTTGCCGGCAATATGACATCGATCCGGTCAGCACCCGGAGTCGCAGTGGGCGACTCCGTAGTTCTGTCGATCATTCCAGCAACCGGCGAGCTAATCCATCAAAATTGTGAACAGCGCCAGCTTTTAGATACTCACACTAGGGGTAACGGCAAACGATCGGCAGTGGTTGACTAATTTTCGTTATCAAAAGCAAACTCGCAGGCCATCCGCCTTTTTTTTCAATCTAGCCGAGGACAGAACGGGTTTGTTCGGTGGGTAGGCGGGGGCCGAAATGCGTCACAATTTTCGATGCAGCCCGGTTAGCCAGTACCGCTGAATCGACAAACGAAAGCTCATGTGTCAGTCCGTATAGAAATGCGCCGGCGTACATATCGCCAGCGCCGTTGGTGTCTATGACATCGACTTTGTCGGTGGGTATTTTGTGCAGCGTCTGGCCGTCGTAGACAAAGGAGCCGTCGGCGCCAACGGTGATGGCAAATCGTTTTGCGAGTTTTTTCAGTGCTTCGGCTGCGGCTTCCACATTGTCTGTCTCGGTCATCAGTGTTGCTTCGTCTTCATTGCAGAAAAGCAGATCAAGATCGTCTCCGGCCATTTCCAGCAAACCGTCTTTGAAAAAATTCACCATATTGGGGTCGGAGAGCGTCAGCACTGTGGGGACTCCGGCTGCTCTTGCATGTTCGGCGGCCTTGACGGCGGCTGCGCGACCTGTGTCGGATGCGACCAGATAACCTTCCATGTAGACGTAACTGGAATTCGCGATTGCCTGTGGATCGACCTCTGCCACCGAAAGATTCACGGTGATGCCCAGATAGGTGTTCATCGAGCGATCCGCATCCGGTGTTACCATGACAATGCACTTGCCCGTGTGGCCGTCATCGCGTGGCTGACTGTCGAGGTTTGTGTCGACATTGCAGCTCTTCATATCGTCCAGGTAAAAATCACCGAAATCATCATTGGAGACTTTACAGCTGTAAAAACCGTTGCCACCCAGCTGCGCCAGCGCAATGACCGTATTGGCGGCGGAACCACCGCTGGCCTTCTTGTGGCCGAGGCTGCTCAACTCTTTTACCAGCTCGTGATGGCGGTCCTCTTCGATCAGCGTCATCAGACCTTTGTCGATACCCAGCTCGGCGAGCTTCTCGTCAGAGACGCGGTATTCCATATCAACCAGGGCATTACCAATACCGTACAAATCGTATTTCTTCATCTTTTCCGTTACGCGCGCTTTACGCGCAAATAAAATGTGGCTATAGCTTAGACTAATGCGGACAAATTGATTGTTGCAAAGCGGCAGATCATCATCGCCACTCGCGGGTGGAAAGGGTGTAAAATCACGGCCTACCGGTTATAGCCTCCGCTGTCTTCAAAAAAAACCAACGGAATTCTCTCATGCGTTCTCATTACTGCGGCGTTGTCGACGCTGCGTTTATTGATCAGGAAGTCACACTGTGCGGCTGGGTGCACAAGCGCCGCGATCACGGTGGTGTGATTTTCATCGATTTACGTGATCGTGAAGGACTGATCCAGGTGGTGGTCGATCCGGACACCGCTGAAATATTTACCATCGCCGAGCAGGTGCGAAACGAATACGTCCTGAAAATTACCGGTCGGGTTCGACGGCGGCCTGAGGGCACTATCAATCCTGAGCTGCGCACTGGTGAAATCGAAGTGCTGGCAAAAGACCTGGTGGTATTGAATGCCGCTCAGACCCCGCCTTTCCAGCTTGACGACGATGACGTTCAAGAAGAAACCCGCATGCGCTATCGCTATATCGATTTGCGTCGACCATCCATGCAGGCCCACATGCAGCTTCGTTCAAGCGTGACTCAGAAGCTTCGTAACTCGCTGGATGATCAGGCCTTTCTCGATGTGGAAACGCCGATTCTCACCCGTGCCACCCCTGAAGGTGCCAGGGACTATCTGGTGCCAAGTCGCACACATCAGGGCAGTTACTTTGCGCTGCCGCAATCACCGCAGCTGTTCAAGCAGATACTGATGATGAGCGGTATAGATCGCTACTATCAGTTCGCGCGCTGCTTTCGCGACGAAGATCTGCGCGCAGATCGTCAGCCGGAATTCACTCAGCTTGATATGGAAATGAGCTTTGTTGAAGAGAAAGACATCATGCAAACCACCGAACGCATGATGCGGGAGCTGTTTGACAGTCAACTGGGTGTGCAACTGCCCGATCCGTTTCCTACCATGACCTACGCAGAGGCTATCGCAGTTTATGGTTCTGACAAGCCCGACCTTCGTATTGATCTCAAGCTGGTAGAGCTCTCTGAAGAGCTGGCCAATGTGGAGTTCAAGGTGTTCTCCGGGCCGGCGTCTGATCCTGCCAGTCGTGTTGCTGCGATCAATGTTCCCGGCGGCAATACGCTTACCCGCAAGGAGATCGACGTATACACCGAGTTTGTCGGTCGTTACGGTGCAAAAGGGCTGGCCTATATCAAATGTAATGATGTATCCGCCGGCAAGGAAGGTCTGCAGTCGCCTATTGTTAAAAATCTGGACGACGATGCCATTGCCGCTATTCTTGCGAAAACCGGTGCGCAGAGCGGCGACCTGATTTTCTTCGGTGCCGGAAAAGCGAGTGTAGTGAGTGATTCTCTGGGTGCGCTGCGAGTCAAACTCGGCCACGATCTCGGCCGTGTGGAAGAGGGCTGGAGGCCCCTCTGGGTCATCGACTTTCCAATGTTCGAGTGGGATGAAGGCACCAAACGCTGGAGCGCACTGCACCATCCTTTCACTGCACCTTCCTCCACTGATCTTGATCATTTGCGTAACAATCCGGGGGAGGCACTGTCGCGTGCCTACGATATGGTGTTAAACGGCACCGAGCTCGGAGGAGGGTCAATTCGTATTCACGATGCCGCTATGCAGCAGCAGGTGCTTGAATTGCTGGGTATCGGCGAAGAAGAGGCAGAGGACAAATTCGGATTCCTGCTCAACGCGTTGCGTTACGGCGCACCTCCCCATGGTGGTATCGCGTTTGGCATCGACCGGTTGGTCATGTTAATGGCCGGTGCCTCGACTCTGCGGGATGTGATGGCTTTCCCTAAAACGCAGAGCGCGAGCTGTCTGCTAACTGATGCCCCGGGCAGTGTTTCCGATCGACAGCTCAAAGAACTGGGCGTTAAACCGCGAAAACCGGTTCAGCCTGCCTGAGGCCGGCTTGCACTATAAACGCCCGGAATCCGTGCTGGTGCTTGTGTTTACCGCACAGCGGGATGTGTTGCTGTTGAATAGAGTCCGGCCGGCAGGTTTCTGGCAATCGGTCACCGGTTCGCTTGAAGATGACGAACGGCCGATCGACGCGGCGTTGCGTGAGCTTGAAGAGGAGACCGGCATCGCTGATGTGTCGGTTTGCGATTGTCAGTGGGAAAACCGATTTGAAATCAAAGCGCCGTGGCGCGGGCGTTATGCACCGGGCGTCACTCACAACACAGAACATGTGTTCTCTTGTGAGCTGGTGCAAAAGCCTGACTTTATAACGCTTGCTGCAGCCGAGCATACGGAGTACCGGTGGTTTTCGCTCCAGGATGCTATTGCAAAAGTGAGTTCGATAACGAATCGGGCGGCGTTAAAGCGCTTTATCGGGCTGTCTACTGAGAGTTGCGGACGGATCAGGTAAAATAGCGTCCGACGGTGCAGCTCAATAGCTGCAAATACCATAGATCAATCCAGAGACGAATATGGCAGGACATAGTAAATGGGCCAATATCCAGCATCGTAAAAAGGCTCAGGATGCGAAGCGCGGTAAATTATTTACCCGTTTGATTAGAGAAATTAACGTCGCCGCCAGAATGGGCGGGTCAGACCCCGACTCCAATCCGCGGCTGCGCCTGGCCGTAGATAGAGCGCTGGGCGGGAATATGGCAAAAGACACCATCGAACGCGCTATTAAAAAAGGCGCAGGCGAGCTCGATGATGTGCAGTACGAAGAAATCACCTACGAAGGCTATGGCCACGGTGGTGTTGCGATTATGGTAGAAACCATGACCGATAATCGTAACCGCACGGTCGCCGAGGTGCGTCATGCGTTTACCAAGTATGGTGGCAATCTGGGCACCGACGGCTCGGTCAGTTATATGTTTAATACGCTGGGGGTACTTTCCTACGCGGCTGGCACTGACGAAGATGCACTGATGGAAGCTGCTTTAGAAGCCGGTGCAGAAGACGTGGTGACTGCTGATGATGGATCCTGCGAAGTGATCACAACCCCTGCCGGTTTTATGGACGTAAAAGACGCGATGGTCGCTGCGGGGTATGAGCCCGAGCTCGCTGAAGTCACTAAAAGAGCGGACAATGAAATCACCGTTGAAGTCGAGCCGGGGGTTAAACTTCTGAAGCTGCTTGATGTGATAGAAGAGCTGGACGACGTACAAAACGTTTATAACAACGCCGACATACCCTCAGAAGCATACGAAGAGGCTGGTTAGTTATTCTTATACACCCGCGCAGGCGTTTGACTGCTGACTGCAGTTGTTGTTTGCGTTGCGCTCGCAACGCAGGTTATACACGTCACCAGAGTGCTTCACCATGCCCATGAAACGTATCCTGGGCATAGACCCCGGATCAGTCGTCACCGGCTATGGTGTGATCGATTCCGATGGGGTTCGTGATTTCCATGTCAGTCACGGGGCTATCCGGGTCGCCGGTGATGATCTGGCCGAAAAGCTGGGTCATATTCTCTATAAAATTGATCAGTTGATTGCCGAGTGGCAGCCTCAGGAAGTCGGGGTAGAGCAAGTGTTTGTCAGTAAAAATCCGATGTCCGCACTGAAGCTCGGTCAGGCCAGAGGGGCTGCTATCTGTGCGGCAGTGCAACGCGGGTTGCCGGTGGCAGAGTACTCAGCGCGAACGATCAAACAATCTGCGGTTGGTTATGGCGGTGCAGATAAAGCGCAAATGCAGGAGATGATAAAAATGTTGTTCTCGCTAAAAGAGCTGCCACCCGCTGATGCTGCCGATGGACTGGCGGTGGCACTTTGTCATGCCCACTCCATGGGGCGCCGCACTTTGCTGGACGATCACCCCACCGCAGGTACTCAGGTGAAGTCTGCTGGCAGGCGTCGCAACAAACGCTGGTTATCGGTCAAATGATAGGTCGAATTGCCGGCAGGTTAATCACCAGGCAGCCACCCTGGCTGATGATCGATTGTCACGGAGTGGGCTACGAAATCGAAGCACCCATGCCCGTGTTTTACGATTTGCCCCAGGTAGGTGAAGAAGTCGTGTTATTCATTCACATGGTGGTGCGTGAAGATGCGCAACTGCTCTATGGCTTCAGCTCGCTGTCTCAGCGTTCGATGTTCAGAGAGCTGATCAAGGTGACCGGTGTCGGTGCAAAAATGGCGGTAGCAATCCTGTCTGCACTATCCGCTGAAGACTTTGCCCAGTGTATTGCCAACCAGGACGTTGCTGCGCTGTCGAGAGTACCGGGAATAGGTAAGAAAAAGGCCGAGCGGCTTATTGTCGAAATGCAGGATCGCATCGGTAAACTAACAGAATCACCCGTCACCAGCGTGTCAGCCACGGGTGCGCCGGTGACCAGCGGTAACGACCGAAGCCAGGCAATAGCTGCACTGGAATCACTGGGTTTCAAGTCCGCCGAAGCACAGCGGATGGTAAAAAGCGCCAGCGGCGACACCGTAGAAGACATTGTTCGCGAAGCGCTGCAGGGTGTTTCCGTTAAATAATGCGTAAACCGACCCGACTATTTGCAGGCGTCTGACCACCGATCAGTTCGCCCTGAGCTGATCACAGCAGACCACGCTATTCGGTGGAAGTATCCCCCGCGAATAGTTTAACTATCAGCGTTTGCGCGATATGCTCACACTACTATAAATTTTTCCAGTAATGCGGAGCCTCACCATGTCTGACGAGCACCGATTATCAGACCCTGCGAAAGCCGTTGAAGATGTGCAGGAACGTGCCATGCGACCGCACACGCTGGCTGATTACCGAGGGCAGCCTGCGGTGGTGGAGCAGATGGAAATATTCATCGGTGCAGCCCGTTCCCGCGCTGAAGCACTCGATCATCTGCTGATATTTGGCCCACCGGGACTCGGTAAAACCACGCTCGCCAACATTGTGGCTAATGAGCTCGATGCCAGTATTCGTCATACCTCCGGACCGGTTATCGAGCGGGCAGGAGACCTTGCCGCGTTGTTAACGAATCTCGACAAAAACGATGTGTTGTTCATCGACGAAATACATCGTCTGAATCCGGCCATTGAAGAAGTTCTGTATCCGGCGATGGAAGACTTTCAGCTCGATATCATGATCGGTGAAGGGCCGGCGGCACGGTCTATTAAAATCGATCTGCCTCCGTTTACCCTCGTCGGTGCCACTACCCGGGCAGGCCTGCTCACTTCACCGTTGCGGGACCGATTCGGTATTGTGCAACGCTTGGAGTTTTATCAGCCGCAGGACCTCGCTCGAATCGTGACCCGCTCTGCCGGCGTACTGAACGTACCGATCAACAGCGACGGCGCAGCTGAAATTGCCCGTCGTTCGCGTGGTACACCACGGATCGCCAATCGCTTGTTGCGACGGGTTCGCGACTACGCCGAAATAAGGGGAGATGGCACCATCACCCGCGACATAGCCAGCGCTGCGCTCAATATGTTGCATGTCGACGAGCTGGGTCTGGACAACATGGACAGACGGGTACTTTTTGCGGTCATCGAAAAGTTTGATGGCGGCCCGGTGGGTCTGGATAACCTTGGCGCCGCTATCGGTGAGGAAACCGGCACTATCGAGGAAGTCATAGAGCCCTATCTCATCCAGCAGGGCCTGCTGATGCGTACCCCCCGGGGCCGTACAGTGACAAGAGCGGGTTGTGCACACCTCGGGCTTACGCTGCCCGACAATGCCCGGCCGGAGTCCGGAGAGCTCTTTTAGCGTCATCGGCTGCGACCTACGCGGGAACAAACGTTGGTTGTTGCTGTCCTGACACTTAAATCTGCAGATTTATTCTGTATCGTAATTGAGTCAGAGTCGATTCGTGCCTAGCATCGCGCGAGTGTCTCTCTCGGCGATTCGTCGGGCCACCTTTACTCCACAACAGGCCAGCGTTTCCTCTTGTCAGACCATTCGGGTAAATCGGTTTTTTCTATTGATGTACGAGTGTACTTCGAGGACACAGACTTCGGTGGGGTAGTGTATTACGCCAACTACCTGAAGTTTATGGAGCGTGCACGAACCGAATTTTTGCGCTCGTTCGGTTATGACCAGAGCCGGTTGTTTGCCACGGACAGGCGCATGTTTGTAGTCAGGTCGGCGTCGCTGGACTATTTCGCACCCGCGCGATTTGACGATTTGCTCGGTGTTTCTGTCGAGGTAAGTGCAGCCCGTCGGGCCAGTCTGCGCTTTGTACAGCATTGCGTCAGGAAAAATCCGGATGGTGAGGCACAGCCACTGGTGACAGGTGATATTTTAATCGCCTGTCTTGATGCCGACTCTTTTAAACCCTGTGCAATTCCAGGCAACTTGAAAACGGTACTGAACAGTTGAATACAGATTTTTCTTTTTGGCATCTGGTCCTGAGTGCAGGGCCGGTCGTGAAGCTGGTAATGATCCTGCTGGTGCTTCTTTCAGTGATCTCCTGGATCGTCATCTATTCAAAGAGCCGGCAATTATCCCGCGCCACGCGGGAGGCGACGGCCTTTGAAAACGAATTCTGGAGTGGTGCAGATGCCAATCAGATGTATCAGCATCTGCGTGGCAGTGATCATATCCTCAGTGGTATGGAGCATGTATTCGAGCGGGGCTTTTCCGAGTTTGCCCGGCTGATCAAACAAACACACGATTCTGAAACTGTTGTCGATGGTTCCTACCGGGCGATGAAAATAGCCCTCTCACGCGAGACTGACACGGTAGAGCAACATATCTCATTTCTGGCAACCGTCGGCTCGACAGCGCCCTATATCGGATTGTTTGGCACGGTGTGGGGAATTATGAATTCCTTCACTGCGCTGGCAGACGTACAGCAGGCCACACTCGCGATGGTCGCACCGGGTATTGCCGAGGCGCTGATTGCGACGGCGATCGGATTGTTTGCTGCGATTCCCGCGGTCATCGCGTACAACCGGCTGTCCAACAAGGCCGATCGGCTGCTTAATCGTTATGACAATTTTATGGAAGAATTTGCGGCGGTGTTACAGCGTCAGGTGCTGCGTCGAAGTAACCAGGCTGCCAGGTAATGGCGCGATATCGTAACCAGCGGCAGAAGCGTCCGCTGATGTCCGAAATGAACGTTGTGCCCTACATCGACGTCATGCTGGTGTTGCTGGTGATATTTATGATCACCGCTCCATTGCTGACGACCGGGGTCGAAGTGGATTTGCCCAACACCGATGCAAAACCGGTTGAGCCGGATAAACAGTCTGACCCATTGGTGCTGTCGATCAATGGTGAGGGTGAGTGGTTTCTAAACGTCGGTGAGAGCACCGATACGCCGGTAGATAAAGCGACGGCGTTGCAACTCAGTGCGCAGGCACTACAGGAAAACCCAAATCGCGGTGTGATGGTGGCAGCCGACGAAAACATCAACTACGGACTGGTGATGGAAGCGATGGTCACTTTACAGGGAGCCGGCGCCGAGAAGGTCCAATTGATGAGCGACCCTGCTTCTTGAACAGCAGCCGACTCTCATGCGTGAATACTGTGGTAAGGCAGGCAAATGCTTGAGCTGATACGCCAACATCCTCTGGGGTTGCTGCTGTCGGTTGCCGGGCATGTGGCGCTGGGTGTCTTTTTGTTTTTAGGCCTTGAGCGCGAATATCGTGATCTGTCTGATCCCGGGGATACGACCGAGCCGGTACAGGCGGTGCTGGTGAGCACTGCCGAAGTGGCCGAGCAAATCGCGACTTTGCAACAGCAAGTGGAAGCCTTGCCTGTTGAAGAGACTCCCGAAGAAGAAACCCTTGCCAGTCTGCCACTGGACAACATCCCGCCGGTGGTAAATGAAGAACAGCAGGCACTGGAACAACAGCGCTTAGAAGACGAGTTAAAGGAAGCTGAGGCCAAACGGCAGCAGCAACTCGAAGAAGAAAAGGCACTTCAAATAAAGCTTCAGGAAGAAGAACAAAAGCGTGTCGCCGAAGAAGAGCGTCAGCGTTTGGAAGAAGAACAGAAGCGCGTGGCCGAAGAGGAAGCGCGACAGCGCCTCGAAGAACAACAGAAGCGCGTGGCTGAAGAGGAAGCGCGCAAGCGTTTGGAAGAGGAACAGAAGCGTATTGCCGAAGAGGCAGAGCTCAAGCGTTTGGAGGAAGAACAGAAGCGCGTTGCTGAAGAGGAAGAGCAGCAGCGTCTGGAAGAAGAACAGAAACGTCTTGCGGAAGAGAAAGAGCAGCAGCGTCTGGAAGAAGAGCAGAAACGTCTTGCGGAAGAGGAAG
Organism: Chromatiales bacterium; assembly: GCA_020631335.1. GTDB lineage: Bacteria > Pseudomonadota > Gammaproteobacteria > Granulosicoccales > Granulosicoccaceae. The sequence goes on along the minus strand of JAHDHK010000051.1, from coordinate 3,749 downwards.
AGCGCAAGCGTCTGGAAGAAGAACAAAAACGCCTTGCCGAAGAGGAAGAGCGCAAGCGTCTGGAAGAAGAACAGAAGCGCCTTGCCGAAGAGGAAGAGCGCAAGCGTCTGGAAGAAGAACAGAAGCGCCTGGCTGAAGAGGAAGAGCGCAAGCGTTTAGAAGAAGAACAGAAACGCCTGGCTGAAGAGGAAGAGCGCAAGCGTCTGGAAGAAGAACAGAAGCGTCTAGCCGAAGAGGAAGAGCGCAAGCGTTTAGAAGAAGAACAGAAGCGCCTGGCCGAAGAGGAAGAGCGCAAGCGTTTAGAAGAAGAACAGAAGCGCCTGGCCGAAG
>JAHDHK010000051.1:0-3319 GCA_020631335.1 Chromatiales bacterium | reverse complement strand
GCCGAAGAGGAAGAGCGCAAGCGTTTAGAAGAAGAACAGAAGCGCCTGGCCGAAGAGGAAGAGCGCAAGCGTCTGGAAGAAGAACAGAAGCGCCTGGCCGAAGAGCAAGAGCGCAGGCGTGTAGAGGAAGAACAACGACGTCAGGCACAGCTTGCCAAAGAGGCGGAAGAAACCCGACTGGCGAAAGAACAGCAGGCCAAACGCGCCAGGCTGCTCCGAAAGAAAACGCAACTCACGCAACAGTATCGTGAAGCCATCCGTAAGAGCGTTACCAGAAAATTCAAACCACCGTCAGGTACTCGCTCGGGGACCAGTTGTGAAGTAAAAGCGACGGTAGTCTGGCCAAACGAAATTGTTGATGTTCAGGTAATTGGATGTACCGGGGGCGGTACAAAACTGGCGCGAGCGGTCGAGAAGGCGGTGCTGTCTACCAGACCTTTCCCCAAGCCACCTCATAAAGCTGTTTTTGATCGCAATCTGATTTTCGTATTTACCGTGCCCTGAGTAAATTGCAGGCCTGCCTGAGTGCAATCATCTCGTTAGATGGCAATCAGGTAATAGACGGAAACAACGGCGGTGCATCGTTGCCTGTTATCTTAAGAGGCTGCCGGTGACGGTCGGATTGGTGTTCTGGCACCAGTGGTATCGACAAGTTAGTTCAAAAAATCGATTGTGGATGGTGGCAGTTTCTATTGGGCGTTCAAAGGTGATTTAGCGTGAAACGGGTGGGCGCATAGTGTCTAGCAGAAAATTAATTCGGATCTTTTCAGCCATTTGCCTTCTGCTGTTTGCGCAAATGGCCAGTGCTGTGTTGCGCATAGAAATTACGGACACCGCAGGCGTGCAGGATACTATTCCTATTGCGATCGTGCCGTTTGCAGGTAACAGTGCTGTGGCGGTAGATATTGCCGAAATTGTGGCGAACGATCTCGCCAGTAGCGGGCGTTTTAATCTTCTGGCGCGCAATCGAATGCCGAGCAGTCCTTCTTCATCTGCAGAATTGAGCTTTACCGACTGGCGGGCCACTGGCGTTGAATATCTGATTGTCGGCAGCGTAACCCGGGCCGGGAATCAGCTGGTGGTGAATTTTGAGCTGATTGATTTTCTGGATCAGCAACGCCTGCTCAAATTCTCATCGGGAGCGGGTAGTGCCGCTGAATATTGCTGCCGTTATCGAGTCACTGAACGCCAGCTTCGTCAGACCGGCCATACCATCTCAAACCGTGTGTACGAAGAGTTGATCGGTGTGAAAGGTGTCTTCGATACGCAATTTGCCTACATTACGGCGGTTGGTACCGGCGATGAGCGAAGATTTGCGCTGAATCTGGCTGATATTGATGGGCAGAACATAAGACGGGTGCTGGAAATCTCAAAGCCGTTGCTTTCGCCTGCATGGTCTCCCGATGGTCTGCAACTCGCGTATGTGTCTTTTGAGTTTCCCGGACGAACCGCCATTATTGTGCAGAACCTGGCGACCGCCGAGCGTCGTAAGTTGATTTCAATCGAGGGTATTAACGGTGCGCCGGCCTGGTCACCCGATGGTCGGCGTCTGGCATTGTCCCTATCGCACCGCGGCAGTCCGGACATCTATATCGTGAATGTGGCTTCCGGCAAGATGTCTCAGATTACCAACGAGACCTCGATCGAAACGGAAGCGGAATGGCTGGATAACGACACCATCGTGTTTACTTCTAACAGAAGCGGTACACCGCAGATTTATAAGCAATCGGTGAGCAGCCCCGGTCGCAGTGCTGAAAGGCTCACGTTCGAAGGACGATATAACGCCGGTGCGACTGCCGCCCCGGACGGGTCCACCATCGCTTTCATTCATAGCGAAGACGGCAATTTTAGAATCGCCAAGCTAGACCTTGAATCCAGGGTTCTCGAGGTGCTGACGCAGGGACGGTTGGATGAGTCGCCCAGTTTTGCTCCGAATGGCGAGCAGATCCTGTACGCGACGGAAGAAAACGGACGGGAAGTACTTGGTGTGGTGAGTACCGATGGTTTGGTGTCGCAGCGGATTAGATTATCAGGTGAGGATGTGCGCGATCCGGCCTGGGGTCCCATGCGTTAACTTTTTGAAACTGCTAGTCGGGTTATAATCCACCCTTACGCTGAACAATGAGGTAGAAGTGAAAAATCATCGTGTTTTTCAAGAAAGAACCACTGGCAAAGCCTTTCGCAGGTTAATTCCGATGCTTTGCCTGGCTGGAATGTTATCTGCCTGTGCCACCAGCCCGGAGGTCGATGTACCAAGCTCGACACAGCCGCGGCTACTGCCACCGCCTCCGCCACCGACCGAAATACCCGGCGAAGACACCGCTGTGGGAACAGTCCAGCCTGTGCCACAGACCTCTGCCATTGATGGTGGGCTAGTCAGTGGTGAGCCGATTACGCGCAACTCTATCAATGATCCCAGTCATCCGCTTGCACGCCGGATTATCTTTTTTGACTACAACAGCGCAGCCATTGGTCGGGATTCCATCACTTTGCTGGAGCAGCATGCCCAGTATCTCGCCATGTTCCGCGATGTGCGCGTCAGACTCGAGGGGCATACCGACGAACGTGGTTCCAGGGAATACAACATTGCCCTGGGAGATAACCGTTCCAGAAGTGTGGCGAGAGTGTTGCAGCTACAGGGGGTCGATGCAGGGCAGTTCAGCACCTTGAGCTACGGTGAAGAAGTACCGCTCGACGAGGGAACCGGTGAGTCCGCGTGGCGTCGAAATCGGCGGGTGGAGATCGTCTACGAAGGCCTGAACTGATTCAGGGCGTGGTCAGTATCCGGTTGTCACATTAGCGTTCTGCAGTGAAAGAGCAAGCAGCGAGGCACAGAGCAGCAATGAAACCAGTGTTGAAATGTTATGGAAAAGCATCCGCAAAAAGCGGTGTCTTCTCGCTGCTGTGCGTTACTGGTGTCTGGGGCTTTCTGTTGTTGCCTCCGGCTGCGGCGCAGGAACTCACGGCGCAAAACTTAAACCAGCGACTGCTGAGGCTTGAGCGGGTGCTCGATAACTCAGTGCTGATCGATATGGTGCAGCGCATGGAATCGTTGCAGTCTGAAGTAAGGCAGCTGCGCGGTGAACTCGAGCAAAAGAACAATGAGCTCGAGTCCATGCGCGAGCGCCAGCGTAAACTCTATCTCGATACCGACGGCAGACTGCAGGCACTCGAAGCGGGTGGCGGTGGTGGTCTGGATTCACTGGCCGGACTTGAAGATCTGGATGATTTAGATGATCTGGAGGGACTGGAGGATGTGGCGCTTGACCCTGTCGAGCCACAGCCGACAAGTGTATCCGGCGTCGTTGAAACACCGGTG
>JAHDHK010000050.1:9060-27088 GCA_020631335.1 Chromatiales bacterium | reverse complement strand
GCCTCCGTCAATCGAGCAAAAGCAGTGGATACTTATTAACCGCACAGCCCACTAGCAGGTAAAGTAACGCATAGGGCAATTCGAGTCCAGAAAACTCCAGTGCAAATGAAGGTTCTGTGGCTGCTATCCATGATTATTCGCTGAGCACGGGGCAGACTGACCAATAAAGCTGGCTTTGGTGTTTTAGATTTTTGTGGCAATGCAGTGGACAGATTGGCCGGGTAAGCAGATACCACGGTGGGTTTATAAGTCTCTGCCAGGGCAAACAACGGGTAACCCCTGGCAGAACCGATTTCTGTGTTGTATTAAGTGTGTTTTTAAAGCAGCTTCAGGTTCATATAAAAACTGATGGGCAGGTGATTAGAACTGATGCCGCAGATGATGGATTGATGATCCTCCTGTATGACTGAACTGTGTCTGAAAATTCAGGTGACTGGAGGTGTCGATGATGTGTTCAGCCACAGTGAGACCCGTCAGCGTTGAGCGAAACGGCAAGCTGTGCCACTGCATCGGCAGCGTCGTAGATTGCCGGTGCGTTCACTTGCAATTGGTTGTCTGTATCAAATAGAAATTTATCTTCTATGTCGTACCGGATGTTCGTGGCTTGTTTTCGTGCATCTGCTTCTATCGAACAGCGAGGTTGTACAAAGCCTTTGATCTGTCTGACTGCAGAAAGCAGGTTTGATGCTCTCACGAAACCCGCATAGGCGTTGACTCGGCCATTCGCATCAACACCCTCAGAAAGCTCCCGGGCTGCGCGTCCAATCATGTGTGATTCGGCGAGCAACAACTGGCGGAGGTCAAATTCCATATTTTCGATCGCAATTTTGTAATGTGCGATCACATTGTTGACCGCTTCTGCATTTATACCTTCCACCAGATTTCCGGCTGTTAGCTGTGCCTGAATATCCGGGTTGACCCTCAATGCCAACTGACTACGCCTGCTGTCCTGCCCCAGCGCTTCAATATGTGGGAGCGTCTGATCGTATAAGGCAAGAAAGTCATCACCGATTGCCAGGTTGAGCGTGTTACCTTCAAGTTGATAGGGTGAATTACTGCCGCGCTGTAGAACAATCTGTTGAATGGTTTCCTGATAAGCTCTTTCACGTGATATCAGTTCGCCAAATCGTGCAAGAAGTGCCGTTGCATCGGTACCCGGATCGCTGCTTGCCTGAAATCCTTTTCCTTCGGTCTGGCTGGCGATTGTCTGTGTCGTTATACCAAGCATGATAAAAATAACAATGCCATACACAGACAGGGGGAGTGAATAGTTGTTTGTAGACATAGCCGCTTGCTCCTTGCGTATTGTTTGGGACAGTATCACATTCCCGGGAATTCACACTATTTATATAAACGGTTACAGCGCGAAGTTACGATTGCGTTGTCTGGACTCATTAATCGGAATCTGACGGTTGGCCGATGGCCGGGCCATTCAGTGTCTCGCGTAGATTTTGAACAGAGGCGAGAGGTCGGCGAAATATATGGCGGAAGCTGGATGCAATACAGCAGGATGCTAATTGTTTGAGTTTTTTTGCCCATACCAGTTTGCTGGACGCTTGACCGACTATCACGCCATAGCCTCGTATGAAAAAAACGTATTGCGGCTAAGGATGTTGCTTAGGGGATTGCTGATACTTCAACTGGTGTATTGACTTTCTCCCGCCGCACAATGCGCTAATTGTGTCTGTATTGCTCTAATGGGTCTTTCTTGCGAAATGTTGTCGGTTATGACCTAATTCGGCGCTGGCAACAGGCGCTGGATAATATGGCAGGTTCATCTGTACCGGTGACAAGCGAGTTCACTCTGGTACGAAAGAAAATAATATTGTTGCTCAATAAGCTGGAAGCGCATCTTGATGGTTTACCGGTGGAAATCGCCGCTGAACATCAGGGCGAGTCGGTGAGCATCGGCGTGGAGTGCAGTCAGGACAAAGACAGAAATCTATTTCTGACACGGATTTCGTCTACCGGTCGTACTGCACTGCAGTATTGTCCTGATGGTGACTTTCTGAGTCTTTCGAGGCTGGAGGCCTATGCGTCTGACGCAAACCCGCGCGCCGGTACACTGAACAAAATTGTAGAGTTCCACTCGTATATCTGGCCCGAGGCGGCGGCAGAGTTTTCTGACCCGCAGACCGGGGCAAAAAAGTATGGTGCAGCTTTAGGTTTCAGTGCGGATGAAGTCAGCATTATTATTGATCGAAGTATACACGCGAAGCCCACCTTCACTACATTTACTCTGTCGCCCGCAATTGCCGAAAGGTTTGTGAAAAATCACGGGGGATTGTATCTGCTTTACCGGCTTAATCAGCTGGAGATATCGTGTACCGAGAAAATCAAGGTCGTGTCGAAGTGTGTTCTTTCTATACGTAACCCGATTCCGGGAACCAGAAAAGGTAATCGTCGTGTTCGGTGTAAGTTACTGGTGCCGTCTCTGTCATATACAGTCGGTGATGATAGTCCGGTGTACAAGTACGACGGTTTTATCTCTCCCCATAAGCCGGATGTTCTAAGATCAGATGCGGGATCTCAAGAGAGATACAGTCACGCCTGCACCTGGCTTTTTCAGCAACGGCATAACCTCGGGGATGACAACATCTCAGATACGCTGATGATAATCTCAGAGGGTATCCCGGGTACTGATAAAGATGCACCGGTCACAGGTAATATGCTGACCCTTAGTCAGGGTGAAAACAGAACAAAAACTCCCTACACCGGTGCGGTATTGATTTACCGTATTGATGAAACCCGACGTGTGCCTCTGCAGTCAGATTTAATTCCGGAAGATCAGGCCTACTTCAAACTGCAGTCGAAATGTGCTGATAGTGATGAATGGGAAGATAAACAGGACTCTGATTTTGATACTGAGATGGCTGGATTCTATTTCTTTAATAGCGAAGCAAAAATAAGAGCAATTAATTCAGGACTCTGGTCAAGTAACCCATCGCTGCGGGAAATCAGTAGAAAGCGGCTTAATAGTATTGATATTGAAGCAGAGATTCGGTTACTCGCGTTGGAAAACTAATTGGCTATCATAAGGTGTGTTTAGTGTCAAACTACGAATACGGTTACTTTTGGGCTTATATTAAAATATTGTAGTTTTCACTCTGTTGCTAACCGTGCGACTCTTTTACCTCATTTGCTAACGATACATTCAATTTGCGATTAATTCTGAGTCGTCATTGGATATAGCGTTGCATTAAGAGGAGAAAGACGCGTGAGAAGCCTGATAGCGTTTGTTTTAGCGATAAGTACCGTTTACTTTAGTTTCAACGATGAAACGATACACTATGGCGGTTTCATCAGTAAATCGAAAACACCTATTGATAGTATAGCTTTGCCGAAGGGCAGTTTGCCGTATACATTAAGGCAGGATGTTGAGTTGACTCATCCACAAGCACCTTTGTCTGTTTCACCTGTCGATAAGCGGGTAAGTACGGGTGTAACCGTAGAAAACCTGATCGGGCAATCAACCGATCCTCTAGTGGTTTCTAACAATGCGCCGGAGTTAATAGAAAGCTACACGGTGGAAGGACTTGTTGGCGCTTGTGCGTATAACTGTAATGACTGAATATTTCGAATTGGTCATGGATACGGCCAGGTAAATAGCGTAGTGGTACAAGCAGTGGTTGAAGGAGAGCAAAGATGCTTAGATCAACTGTCGTGTTTATTCTCGGGTGTTTGAGTCTGGGGTGTGCTTCGGTACCGGGTTCCTACACGGATTTTAATGTTGTAGATCACCATCAGCACCTGGCCTATGCGCAAGCGGAATTTCCTGTGGGTTTCCCCGCTGACAGGCATTATTTGTTGCCTGAAGTGTTATCTATCACGATACATATCGACAACTATGAGATAGTGGATTTCAGGGTTAACAGCGATAATTTCCATGATTTTCCGAATATAAAGTTTGGTGATCGATATTCGGATGGTCATATTATTTTAATGAGCTTTTTCCCGAGTCCGGCGGTTAACGGGAGCTACTGGCTGGCGAAGGTACCACCGATCAGGAGCGGTGTTGAAACCATAAAGGCGAATCTTTATCGGCACAGTGTGACATTAGGCAGAGGTTTACTGCCACCCGATGTGGTTGTGTTGGATTTAAGTATTCGCAATGGTACTGTCGAGAGGGTTTATATTGAAAATGCGCTGGAGAATACCGTCGGGCTAAGGTATGAAAAACCACAGATGGTTAACGGCAACAGATACGGTGTTATTTCCTCCAGAATGTTTCCGTATGAAACATGGCATTTTCGCTTTCCTTCATCTGATGGTCGATTCAACATTGCGGTAAGAAAAACTGCAAAAATATAATCCGTGATTGTGAGGGGCTATAATGGATATGGCCCCGTCATGTAGTGTTTACGTTTGTCTCGTAGAATAAGCACGGTATCGGAATTTCGGTATTAACAGTACCTCAAGCTGATACAGTTCGTTGTCCGGAAATGACAGTGCTTCAACTCAGTCAGCTGTAGTTGTATCAGCAAACCTGCCATTTGCGCATTTAGGCCTAAGCTCAGCCACGAGGTGTGTGTCCGGTTAACGGTAATCGTATCGTTTGTTTGTGTGGTGGCTATCGTGAGTAACCCGTTTACAAACCAAGCAGGCTTTGACATTTTTACGGTTAACGTTAATTTGTCGCGGGTAGCGTTGATTCGGCTGAGAGGAACGTGGGGATCAGTTTGCCGGCGGGTCAGCGCAGGGTTTCTCTTTACACGGCTGTTCAAGCGATGAAGAGATGCCTTTGCGTGTGCGCCGGTTTTAATTGCCGGTATAAAAAAATTAAAGCTATCGCAGGTGGGCTATGCGCTTGTTCGAATAATTAACTCGCCTTTGAAGTGGTTTAGTTTTTGAGTTAGCTGGCGTCCCTTCAATACCTCTGCCAGTTGCTCTGCCATCTCTGAAATCGGTTGGCGGTAAGTGGTCAGTTCGTAGTTCGGGCTGTCAGCAAACGGCGCATTGTCAAAGCCGGTAACTGCAATGTCGTGCGGGACTTTCAAACCGAAGTGATAACGAACAGCGTCAATTGCCCCCATCGCAATTGCATCGTTCTCACTGACCAGAATGTCCGGCCATTGATTTTTATTCAGTGCACCGAGGACGCGGCAGACGTGTTCGTAAGCCGCCTTCGGATCATAGACACCAACAGTGGTGTAATCGGCCTTTTCCTGCTTTTGGTTTGACCACCTTTTTAGAAAAGTGTCTTGTCGGAGCAGGTGGGCAGAAGGTGTTTGCGGACCAGCCAGAAACAGTGGTCTCTGATAACCGCGTGCAATGACATGATCGGCGATTTGATTCATCGCACTGACATCATCACAACCTATAGAGATAGTATCGGGGTGAGAAGAGTAGCGACCGAATACAATCAGCTTACGTACCGCGCGAGCACCAAGTGCTGCAGTTAATATAGCCTCGTCATAGCGACTGCCGATAAGAATAGCCGCATCGACTCTGCGCTGGCTCGCGTTAAGCAGTGCATCGGTGGCATCGTCGTTATTGACGGTATTGACCAGTATGGTTCCCCAGCCGTGGGTGCGCAAAATGCGAGTAAGCCGCTCCATCATTAACAGCTTGTACGGGTTGGAAAAGTCGTCAATCAGCAGGGACACCAGGCTGCTTTTGTCTGATGCCAGGCCGGCCGCTAAAAGGTCCGGCAGGTAGCCCAGTTCAGCGGCGGCATCGAGCACTTTCTTTTTTGATTTTAAAGAGATCGAGGCGTCTTTTTTGAATGCACGATTCACTGTCCAGCGCGACACGCCGGCGAGTGCTGCGACGTCATCTGCGGTGACTGAGTGAATCACTGTATTGCGGCTCATAAATTCACAGATGTCCGTTGTTTGCGCTGTGTTTACCCAATATAAGTAGCAATCGTAAAAGCCGGCTTCGCGGTTGTATTGCGTAAATTTGTCGCGTAAGTGTGTGGTATGAGGCGATGAACCTCGCTTACGCATGAAGCTTGCTGAAATGCTCCACACTCAGACGGGCAACTGCGACACCTGTACTTGAAGGCTTTTAAAAAACTGGCTGTGTGTTTTTCCATACCTCGACAGTTAAGCGACGCGGAAATAGGGCTGTGATCCTCGATGATAAGTCGGGTTTGCGGTGGCGAAGCGCGCACAGAGGGACCTTGCCAGACCCGCCTTAATCGAACTTAAAATGGCGCACCGCGAGCGGAGGTTACCGCATGTCGGTCCGTTTTGCACGCGGGTGCAAAAAAACCTTGCGCGAGTGGATTTAATTGTTCATGCTCGCCGGTTTGACTCACAAAAAGGTTTTGGGAAGTCCTATGTTGAAAGTCGGCTTAATCGGCGCTGGCCGGATCGGTAAGGTGCATGCCGCAGCAATCACCCGGCACTCCGGCAGCGAACTGGCAGGCGTTGCTGACGCTATCGAAGATAACGCGGCAGCACTGGCGGCTGAGTACAAAACTTCGATGATGAGTACCGAAGAGATACTCTCGAACGCAGACATAAGCGCTGTGCTCATTGCCTCATCTACCGATACGCACTGCGATCTGATTGAGGCCGCGGCGGCTGCAGGCAAAGCGATTTTATGTGAGAAACCGGTGGATCTGAGTCTGCAGCGCGCAAAGGCGTGCCTGAGCAGGGTTGCTGATTGCAACGTACCGGTGATGATGGGGTTTAATCGTCGCTTTGATCCGAATTTTGCGGCGTTGCAAAGTGCAGTGGCCGCCGGAGAGGTTGGTCAGTCTGAGCTGTTGTCGATAACGTCGCTTGATCCGGCGCCGCCACCGGTTGAGTATATTAAGGTGTCGGGCGGCTTGTTCCGCGACATGATGATCCATGACTTTGATATGGCCAATTTTGTGATGGGTGGGCTGCCGGCGACGGTATCTGCTGTGGGTTCGTGCATGGTAGACCCGGCGATTGGTCAGGAAGGTGATGTTGATACTGCCGTCGCTACGCTGACTTATACAGACGGGCGCATTGCGGTAATCAAAAACTCCCGCCGTGCTGCCTATGGTTATGATCAACGACTCGAGCTGTTCGGCAGTAAAGGCATGCTGCGAGTGGAAAACGTTAATGAAAATACGGTGGTTAAAGCCACCGCTGACGGTATCAACAGTGCCAGACCCATGCACTTCTTTTTAGAGCGCTACATGCCTGCCTACGCTATTGAGTGGGCAGCATTCGTCGAGGCGGTTGAGTCGGGCGGACAAGTACCGGTAACTCTGGCAGACGGTGTAGCCGCACTAGCGATGGCCGAAGCGGCGACTCAGTCCGCACACAGTGCTCAACCGGTTTCGATAAATGATCTGCTGTAGTGTGAGCAACACATGACCACTCTACTTAGAAAGCCATTCGGGACTCACGGTAAGGTTCACGATATCAGTGCTGCAGGGGCGGGCTGGCGTTATGTCGGCTTTTCCCTGTATCGTTTGCGTGCCGGTGAAAGTGCCACAGAGCATACGGGTTCGAACGAAGTCATGCTGGTGATGGTTGAAGGCAAGGCGAGGGTCAGCGGGGCCGGCACTGACTGGGGTATTGTCGGTGATCGTATGGATGTGTTTGAACGAACACCACCGCATTGTGTGTACATCCCCAATGACGAACAGTGGAGCGCACAGGCCGAAACCGACTGTGTGCTTGCGGTTTGTGCAGCACCCGGTCATGGCGGGCATTCAGCGCGCAGGGTAGGGCCGGATGACATCACGCTGACAGAGCGGGGGACGGGTACCAACACACGCTATATCAACAATATTGCTATGGAACATGAAGACTACTGTGATTCGCTGCTGGTCACTGAAGTTTTTACACCGGCGGGTCACTGGTCATCGTATCCGAGCCACCGGCATGACGAAGACGATTACCCGCGAATTACCTACCTGGAAGAAACCTACTACCATCGGTTAAAACCACACAATGGTTTTGGAATACAGCGAGTGTATACAGATGACGGCCTGCTTGATGAAACCATGGCGGTGTCCGATGGCGACGTTGTACTGGTGCCCAGAGGGCATCATCCCTGTGCAGCGCCCTATGGATTCGATATGTACTATTTGAACGTGATGGCGGGGCCGTTGCGCAAATGGCGTTTTGTGGCGGCACCGGAAGTCGAATGGATACTTGAGCGTGACAGCTGACCGGCGTTGGTACGCAGGTGAATGCTTGCATTTTTGCCTGGTCGGCTAGTCCCTGGCAGGTTGTTCCCCGGTAAGTTGGTCCCCGGTAGGTTGATCCAGGTGCAGCTGGTAAGGTAAGTGGTGTTGCGGTACGGGGTGATATGACAGAATTGAGGCAAGCGATTGCAGAAACGTTTGCAAATAAATTTTATTTGCATCTGCCGGCGTACACGATGAGGCACCAGCCGGAGGTTTTAAAATCTGCGCGGTATAAGTCGTGAACAGCTTCAGCCTGCAGTCACCAGTAGCCTATCGGTAACGCGACTGTTTATCCGATGAACCTGATGTAGGTGAACATTGAAAAAGAAACTTGATCTCATCACCATCGGCCGATCTTCGGTTGATTTGTACGGCGGGCAGATTGGTGGCCGGTTGGAAGACATGCGCTATTTCGATAAGTATATCGGTGGCAGTCCAACCAACATCGCCTGCGGTACGGCGCGACTCGGGTTGAAGTCGGCAGTGATCACCGGTGTGGGTGATGAGCATATGGGGCGCTACATCGTAGAAGAGCTTCAGCGTGAAGGCGTTGATACAACCGGAGTTAAAGTCGACCCCGAACGTCTAACCGCGCTGGTGTTACTCGGTATACGGGATCAGGAACAGTTCCCGCTTATTTTTTACCGCGAAAACTGCGCCGATATGGGGCTAACTGTTGACGACATAGACCCGGAATTTATCCGCTGTGCACGGGCCATGGTGGCCACCGGCACGCACCTGAGTAATCCACAGGTGGAAGCCGCGACTGTCAAAGCGCTTGAAATAGCGCGGGAATCCGGATCACGCACGGCGCTTGATATCGATTACCGTCCTAACCTGTGGGGGGTGGCCGGACATAACGACGGGGAAAGCCGCTTTGTTGCCAGTGAAAAAGTTACGCGCAAGTTACTGGCTCACATGGCCCTGTTTGATCTGGTAGTGGGCACCGAAGAAGAATTTCACATCGCCGGCGGCACCACTGACACAGTCGCCGCACTTCGAGCGGTAAGAGCAGTTTCGAATGCGACACTGGTATGTAAGCGTGGTGCCATGGGGGCAGTGGCTTTTAAGGGGGATATTCCTGACTCACTGGACGACGGTGAAGAAGGTCCCGGTTATCAGATCGAAGTATTCAATGTGCTCGGTGCCGGAGATGGTTTTATGTCCGGCCTGTTGAAGGGGTGGCTTGATGATGAAGACTGGCCTGTCGCTTTACAGTATGCCAATGCATGCGGCGCACTTGCCGTCAGCCGTCACGGTTGTACGCCGGCGTACCCCTCCTGGGATGAGCTTCAGTTTTTCTTTAAGCGTGGCATTCAGCGTCCGGACCTTCGCAATGATGTGGCACTTGAACAAATGCACTGGTCAACCAATCGGGGACTCGACTGGCCGCAGATGCGAATTTTTGCGTTTGACCACCGTTCGCAACTGGAGGAACTCGACGGTGCCAGCCCTGAGAAAATCGGAAAATTTAAATCACTTTGTCTGAGTGCTGCGAGCCAGGTCGCCGATGGTAAAACCGGCTACGGCGTGTTGTGCGATAACAGGCTCGGACGTGATGCCTTGTATCGGGCAGTTGGCACGGGGTTATGGATTGGTCGGCCAGTTGAATGGCCCGGGTCAAGACCACTGACGCTTGAGCCGGAACTCGGGCTTGATTACGGGGCGTTGGCAGAATGGCCCCGCGATCAGGTGGTAAAGGTGTTGTGCTTCTGCCATCCGGATGATGACGCTGCTATGCGGGAGGCACAGGAGAATACCATCTGTCGATTATTCAGTGCCTGTCGTCGACACCGACTGGAATTTCTGCTTGAGGTCATACCATCGAAAGTCGGCCCGGTGAGCGATGACACCACGGCACGGGTAATACAGCGTTTTTATGATCTGGGTGTTTATCCGGACTGGTGGAAGCTTGAGCCCATGACAACTGACGCGGCGTGGCAGCAGACCATTGATGCCATCGAACGTAACGACGCCAATACCCGTGGCATAGTCGTCCTCGGGCTTGGTGAATCTGAAGAGAAACTGGCGGCAAGTTTCAAAATTGCTGCCCGCTATCCTCTGGTGAAAGGTTTTGCTGTCGGTCGAACCTTGTTTGCTGAAAGTGCAAGCGCCTGGATGCTTGGTGAAATCACGGATGAAGATGCAATAACGACCATGGCAGATAACTACGCGCGGCTATGTGCTGTGTGGGATCAGGCCAGGGCTGCTGTTTGAAGGGTTGTCTGAAGAGAGTTGCTGCGTAAAACACAGTAGCATCCGGTAATGGATGCATGCATGGGCTCTATCCGCCAGGTGTTTAATCGGAAGTGCCGATAAACCCGTCTGATTGCTGATGCCAGAATCCTGCATAGATACCGGATTGTGCAATCAGCCCGGCATGAGTGCCTTGTTCTACGATCCTGCCCTGATCCATCACGATAATTCTATCCATTCGTGCAATAGTGGATAAGCGATGTGCGATAGCAATGACTGTTTTGTTCTGCATGATATCAATCAGTGACTGCTGAATTTCGGCTTCGACTTCGCTGTCCAGTGCGCTGGTGGCTTCATCAAGAATCAGTATCGGCGCGTCTTTCAGAATAACGCGCGCAATAGCAATGCGCTGGCGCTGCCCGCCTGATAACTTGATACCCCGTTCACCCACATGTGCATCATAGCCGTGTCTTCCCTGTCGGTCCTGTAGCTGCTCTATAAAGGCATGTGCACGTGCTCGTGTGGCAGCACTGATGAGTTGTGCTTCGGTGACATCTTCACGGCCCAGTAATATATTGTCTTTGACTGAGCGGTTTAACAGTGAGGCCTGCTGTGCTACCACGCCCATTGCCGCACGCAGGCTGTCCTGATCAACGGTACTGATGTCCTGCCCGTCGATAGAGATGCTTCCCTGCTCTGCGTTGAAGAAGCGCAGCAGCAGATTGACCAGCGTCGACTTGCCGGCACCGGAGCGCCCGACTATACCGACTTTCTCACCGGGGGCTATTAAAAGAGAAACATTATCCAGCCCGCCGTGTTTGTTACCGTAAGAGTGCGACAGGTGCTTAAGTTCAATACGACCGTTACTGACCTTGAGTGCAGGTGCGTTTTCTTTTTGCGGTATTTCTATCGGTTGTCCGATGGTCAGTAATGCTTCGCGCAATGAACCAACCCGTTGAAACAGCCACCAGACAGAGTCGAGTATCCAGTCGGCCATGGTGGTGATGCGAAGTGACAATGCAATTGCTGCGGATATCACACCGATGGTGGCAGCCTCTACCGACCATAACCAGATACCATAACCGACAAAGCCTACGATCACGACCGCTTCCAGTACCACCAGCACTGTGCGTAGTCCGATACCTATCTGCCGTGTTTTAAACAATGCCTCACGAGTGTTTTCCAGTGACACACGCTGTTCTTTGGCAATCTGGTTTTTAGGTGCAAACAACTTCAGTGTTTCAAAGTTGGCAAAGCTGTCGACTACCGTGCCTACCAGTCCGGATTTGGCCGCCTGAAAATTGTGCTGGGCGTTGATCATTCTAGGCATGATCCAGATTAACACGCCGATGTAGAGTGCGAGCCACAACAAAAGAGGTAGCGCAAGCCAGATTTCGGTGCCTGCCATTAGTACCACCACGCCGATCATATAAACGATTCCAAATGCCACCGTGTTGAGTGTGGTGTGGATAGCATCAGAAACATGGTTGCCAATATCGACCAGGCGTCCGGACGTTCTGCCGGTGAGATCTTCCTGAAACCAGCCGACTGACTGACGGATCAGGTGGTCATAGGCGCGCCAGCGCACCAGCGTGGCTGCATTACAGCTGAAGGCGATATCGTTAACAGCCAGCCGGAGAAACTGCGCTACCGGACGAATCAACAGAACCACAAGGGCAGCGAGCAACAAGCCGAACCCCTGCGTTTTCCACAGCTGTGCCGGGTCACTGGACGATAATATATCGACGATTTCCCCGGCGTACTGAATCAGCCAGACTTCAATACTGGCCGCGAATACGGTGACCAGCAGACTGGCAGCCACCACATGCCGCATTGGATAGAGGTGTGATTTTAAAAACGGGAGCAACTGTGCTTCCGGTGGACCGTCAGCAAGATTGTAGGGATCAAAGCGATGAAGAAACCAGCGTGTAATCCGTTCGTAGATCTGCTCCATCGCTATTGAACTCCTGTTACATCACTGGAATACCGGGGTAGTAAAGCCTGCCTGCTACCAGAAGAACTCTGTATGGCCGACTGAACGCATCAGTGCTTCGAGGTAGTAGTAGTCACCATAGGGCAGAAGGTTATCTGCGCGACCCAGCCCCACAAACGCAGCGCCTTCTTTTATCAGGCCCTCGGCTTGCGGCTGTTGTGTGATGTCGCAATTTTCAACCAGACCGAGCAGCATCTTGTCGGCAAGCGCTGTGTACTTTGCTGCACTCTGCGGTGTGTCCGCATAACAGCGGGCGAGGGTGTAAATCCCGGCTGCGGTAATGGCCCCTGCTGATGAGTCCCGGTATGGCGTATCGTCTGCGGGCAGGTTGTAGTCCCAGAGTGGTACGCCGTCGTCCGGCAGGTGTTCGGCTACATAGTCTGCCATACCGGCAGCAGTCGCACGGTAGGATTCAATGCCGGTGTAGAGATACGCCTGTGCAAAACCGTGGATTGCCCATGACTGACCACGTGACCAGCAGCTTTCATCATGCAGACCCTGATGCGTAAATCCGCTCAAGGGCTTGCCGGTGCGCGGATCAAATTCGTAGGCATGGTAAGAGCTGAAATCATCACGCACAAGATACTCGCGACTGGTTTCCAGATGCATGTTGGCAATGTCGTTAAATGATGCCTGGCCGGTTTCGCGACCTGCCCAGAACAACAGTGCCATGGCCTGCATGCTGTCAATGTTCAGTGTGCCGGTCTTGCGTGCCATGAACTCCGGACCATCACGCAGCATCGGATTCCAGCACATCACAAATGGCATTGGCTGGCGCCAGCGCGCCGCCAGAAAATCAGCGGCCCGCAATGCCATTTCACGGGATTTTTCATTGCCGGTCAGGTTGTAGTCGGCCACCGATGAAAGCGAGAACAAAAACCCAAGATCATGGTCATGCCATCGCGGATGCTCAAGCACTGTTTTAAAGTACTCACGCCGCATCTGTGCGCTGTTTTTAAGGCGTGAGTCTCCGGTAAGCGAATAGGCAAGCCACATTTGACCGCACCAGAAACTTGCAACCCACTCGTCCGGTATGCAGAACGCATAACGGGTGGTGCCGGGGATACCCAGACGTGGATTGCGCAGCCCGAAGCGAGGCACCAGCGCGCTGACTTTGTCGAGCGCGCGCTCGAGTGCCTGCTGAAAAGTTTCAAGATGCGCCGTTGGCGGCTGAAACAATTCCAGTGCTTCGTAGGATACGTTGTTGTCGCTGTCTTGCTTGAGTTCCATTTATTGCCCCGTGCTGCTGGTTATCAGGAGAAGTACAGGCCTCCGTTTATATCGATGCAGGTGCCGTTCACAAAAGCGGATTCTTCACTGGCCAGATACACGGCGAGGTTGGCGCAGTCTTCCGAGGTGCCTTCACGCTTCAGAGGTGTTGCGTTGGCGACGTTTTTGCGCACCTCGTCTTTGGTGAAGTTGTTATGGAAATCTGTGTCGATCATTCCCGGGCACAATGCATTGGCGCGTATGTCTGGACCAAATTCTTTTGCCATGGCACGTGTCATGGTCATGACTGCACCTTTTGAGGTGGCATAGATGCCGGCGCCAGGACCACCGCCGTCGCGGCCTGCCAGTGATGCCAGATTAATGATGGAGCCACCCTGAGTCATGTGTGCGACTGCTTCGCGAACCACCAGGAAATTTGATGTCAGGTTCAGATTCATCACCTTGTGAAAATGCTCCAGCGACATTTCACGCATGGGTACACGTTCGATCAAACCGCCGGTCACGTGGATCACGACATCTATTCGTCCGAATGTAGAGGCCGCTTTTTCAACGAATGCTTTGACTTCGGATTCAACTGTCATGTCACCCTGCATGGCAAAGGCGCGATCACTGCCGATTTCAGCAACGGCACTGTCAGCACCGGCGCTGGAAGAATGATAGTTGATGGCGACATTGGCACCGGCTTCGGCCAGGCGCATAACACAGGCGCGGCCGATATCGCGACCACCGCCGGTGACAATTGCAGTTTTACCAGACAGATTCATCGAAAGACTCCTTGAGTTCGGTTTGAGTATTGTTTGTTTGCTTGTAAATAAATTCGGTGTCGGGTGTTACTGACCGACGTTGAAAGACTTTGGAATGACTACTTTGAAACTTTGCTCGTCTGCATCGGTAAAGTAAAGATCGCAGTCATAACCCTGATCATCGAGAAAATTAAATATTCGCTGAGGCGCATCCAGTCGATAGGGCACCAGCAACACCGCTGTTCGATGACGGATCGCGCTCGGGAACTTGGCGTTTAAGCAGCTGCTGACCGGCAGTCCCTCATAGTCGACAGGGTCGACTCCTTCGAACCCGGTTTCCTGAGTCAGTTGACCGGGGCCGGCTTCAGACCAGATTACCTGTCCGTAGAATCCGGCTTTGTCACCGGTGTACCGGAAGGTGGCATCGCCCAGTTGCATCGGTGCATTGGCATGCAGCCGCCAGTCGAGCTCCACCGGTTCGTCAGCGTCAACGATATCGACAATGACAAAGTAGCTGTTTCGCACAAAGTAAACATCACGTTGTACTTTAGTGATTGATTCATTCAGCGAGCGGTATGCCATGGTCGCATCCGCTGAAATAAAGATGTGATCGTCGTGTTCTTCGGCACGGGTGATCTCACCGGTGGCTTTCAAGGTTCTGGCTTTGTCGCGATCGGCGTATTGGCCTTTGCCGTTAATCAGTAGCGCGTTTTTAGAGCGGGTCTGGCGTCGCCACTTTTGATGCATTGAGCTGTTGAACGCCACGTAGTAACCCGTTTGTATGGCCAGATCTTCGCCAAAGGCAGATAAACAGAACGCGTTTTGATCTCCGTGGGAGTGGCTGATAGAGCCATAAGGTGATGACTTCATGATGAAGGAGATATGCTGCTCCGGGTCATCCATGCGATGTTGTACAGCCGCCCAGCCGATGCCCTTGAACCAGCGCAAACGGGGTATGTCGACCGGGGCCAGCGCATCCACCACCGGAAAGTCGTGCCGGTATACCATGTCATCGAAGTTCAGATCCCACCAGCCCCAGTTGTAGAACGCTTTTTCGGTGCCGGGATCATTGCGTTTGATTTCGTCAAAGTACCACTGATAGATGCCGTTACCGGTGACGCCGGCAAACTGTCGCACGTTGTAGCCAAGCTTCAGGCAGGGAAGGTCGCCCATGGTGCTGTCGTCGCCGAAAGTTGCTCGGCGAATATCGGGTGGCTTGGTATAGAAAGGGAAGTCGGCCGTTTTCTGCAGGAATGGTCGCTGATATAAATCAATGCCTGAATAGTTTTTAAGCAGGCTCGCTGCATCGATCAAATAGGCGATGCCGGTCATCCAGTAATGAGGTCCTTCAGCCCAGCCACCATCGCTGTCACCCCAGGGCGAATAAACGGTAGATAAAAACTCTATTGAATAGTCCAGCCAGTCACGCGCTTCTTCGGTGTCGTGCAGCAAGGCGATAGATGCCGGTAACAGCACCGCAGACACTGCCCGTACTGCGTGACTGTCGTAAGGAAACAATTGTATGCGTGCGTGATCGATGATGTGATCAGCAATCTCTCGCGTGCGGGTCAGCAGAGCTTCACGCACCCGGGTGCGTTCTTCTTCGGTGAGTTCGTCATATAGCCAGTCGTAGCCCCATGCCAGTGCGAGTGTGACTCGAAAAGCCCATTCATCTGTGTAGGTGCGCGCGGTAGTGCCGGTCGGGCTCCAGCTGGTTGCCTCCAGCAGCCACGCTTTTGCCCGTTCAGTCAGGGCCTCGTCGCCGGTGACTTTGCCGGCGATAGACAGGTGTCTGATCGCATAGAGCAACTCCTGACAGTCGATATAAGTCTGTCGCCAGATGGGCGCTACACGCTGGTGATTCGGGTAGCCAGCCGGCTCCTTCATTACCTCGCGTTCCATCCATGGCTGCACGGAGTGTTCGATAAAGTGGCTCCAGCCGCAAAATTCACTGGAGTCGGCCACGGCTTTTGAAAACTCGGGCAGGGTAGAGGCGTTCAGCCACAAGCGCGGGTGTGCGGCGCTTAATGCGTCGTCTCTGTTGTGTCTGCGTGGCAAAGGGGTTTGCGGCAAGCCCTCGTCAATGTCGAATTCGCGGGTTTGACTCCAGCTGGACTGGTTGGTTTGCGCCTGTTCGGACCACACTGCATATGACCAGTAGTAGTTACCGGCGGGCAGTACGACGTCCGGTGTGAAAAAATTAACGGGTATATTGCTGAAAACGTGTGTGTTGCCTTGCGCAAAATTCTTATCGGTTGAAATGCGCAGTACATAGCATGCCTCGTCTTCGATCACCGGCATCCAGGTAAATCGAGGCGGGTTTTCTGCGATGTCGGTGTGTTTGTCGGGGCGGTAACCGATGTTCATTTTCCCGGCCCGGGGTTCGTCCAGTACAGGCAGTGATGAACTGTTGTCGGGTCGGGATTGCATGGTTAACTGATTTTCCTGTATTCGGGAATATTGTTTGTTACTGACCTGGTATAGATGACGGGTGCCGCAACGGCACCCGTCAAACTGATTACTTCAGCGCGTGTCAGTTATTTCGCGTATTGGCGATCATAAGCTGACTGCATCACTTCAAGTACTTTGCCCAGGCCTTTCTTTTCCAGTTGCGCAGTGTAGTCATCCCACTCTGCTTCAACATCGCCGTTGCCCAGTACCCATGCCTGCTGACGTTCCAGCATATAGTCACGTACAGAACCCCAGTAACGATCGTATACTTTCTGTTCGTCCGCGTTGAAAGCCACACCGAGGAACTGATCGATCAGGTAGTCACCTTCGTCATACAGTGCGATACCTTCAAGTGCGAACTCGTTTGACCACTGGATTTCATAGCCATAGTCCTGGAAGTATCCACGACCCTGCAGCTGTGAACCGACCTGATACAGTGAACGGTTGACCGGACCCTGATCGAGGAACTCAGGCTTGAATATCGCTTTGCCGTCGACCATGTCGTAGTGCATGCCTTCGACTCCGAAGTTAGCCAGACGGCGGCCTTCTTCGGTAAACCAGAAGTCAAAGTACTTAATGGTTTCTACCGGGTGCTTGTTCATGCCGCCAATTGCCCAGCCATCGGGTTTAATTGGAATGCGGCGATGCTCTTCGATGCGCTTGCCACTGACAGAAGCCGGTGGTGCCATGGCCTTGAATTCAAAACCTTCGATATCGGCTGACAGGCGGTTATAACCAGAGGTAGAGGCAAACCAGTCGTGGGTTGAACCACCGAGGTTTTCACTGAGCAGAAAGTCGCGAGCCGAGCTGCCACGGGTAAATATTTCAGCGTCAACAAGACCATCGGCATACCAGCGCGCGAGGTTTTTGATACCTTCGCGGTAACCTTCACCGGCGTACGGGTGGGCAAGTTTACCGTCTTCGACCATGAAGTCGTGATAAGTATCAGAACCGGAAGAGCGGCCGTCCCACAGAGTCACCAGGCGGATAAGCTCTGGCCACTGACGTGCGAAGTAAGGTACCTCATCTGCCTGTCCGTTACCGTTTGGATCCTGTGTTTTGAACGCACGCAGTACTTTTTCGTAGTCTTCTACCGTTTCAGGCATATCCAGACCCAGCTTGTTCAGCCAGTCTGTGCGGATCCAGTAGGCTCTGCCGTATTTGCCGTCGGGCAGGTACGGGATGTAGTACATGTTGCCGTCTGCTGCTGAAATAGCCGATTTGATATGTGGCTTTTCTTCAAAGAATTTCTTCAGGTTAGGGGCATGCTCATCGATCAGATCGTTCAAAGGCAAA
>JAHDHK010000050.1:0-9050 GCA_020631335.1 Chromatiales bacterium | reverse complement strand
TGAACCGACAATGTCTGGAATTTTGTCGGAAGCGAGCATCAGGTTTAATGCTTCGGTTTTACCCGAGTTTTCATCGGTACGCATGTTGGCACCCACCGTTACATCTTTCAGGTGAATGTTGGTCCATTCGCGTGCCTGCTGTTCAACTGGCCAGGTTTCTTCATACACGGGGTAACGTGCATGGTTCATCTGGATGGTCAGCTCCAGCGGATCGCCCTCGACGATCTGCAGGTGGCCATCTGCCACAACAGGAGTGGTCGTGACCATTCCTGCCATGATGGCGGTGGTGAGTAATAGTTTTCGCATAAGCTCCTCTCTGGTTTAAGGGTTGGTTGATTACTCTTTAACACCTCCGAGAAGAATACCCTTCTCGAAGTATTTCTGGATCCACGGGTACACAAGCAGTACCGGTATGATCGAACAAACAATAATAGCGGCGGTAACGGTTTCGGCGCTGTACGCGGCCTCAAGCTGCGTAATAGCAAACTCATCGTCGTCACTCAAATTTGACAGGGTATGGCGCAGAAATACCTGCAACGGGATTTTTTCCTGGCTCTGGAGCAGTACCATGGCCCAGAAGAACCCGTTCCAGCGTGCGACGATACAAAACAGAGTGATGGTGGCAATGGCCGGCTTGGACAGAGGTATAAACACCTTCCACAAGACCTGGAAGTCGTTAGCGCCATCCATACGCGCTGCCTCTTCAAAGCTTTGTGGAATCGCTTCGAAGAAATTGCGCAGCAGGATAATGTTGAACGCGTTCACGGCGAACGCGAGAATAATCCCGAACATGCTGTCCAGCAGACTCAGATCACGCATATTCAAATAAAACGGAATAATGCCCGCGTTGAACCACATCGTAAAGGCAATAAAAAGGTTAAAAAAGCGCCGGCCGAATAGTTGCGGGCGCGACAGCGCATAGGCCCCGGGAATAATAAACAGCAGGCTCATTACTGTGCCGCCGATGGTGTAGATAAATGTATTGCGGTACGAGATCCAGAAGTCCGGCTGCACCAGAATGTATTTATAGGCTTCGATAGTGGAATCGATTGGTGTAAGCACCACTTTTCCGGCCTGCGCTGCAAAACCAGAGCTGAACGATACCGCTGCAATGTAAATAAAAGGGTAGAGCGTGGCGACAGTGAACATGCCGATCAGTATCGACACCACGATGGCGAAGAATTTGTCTCCGCGAGAATATAGGTTCCAGTTCATCATCGATTCAGCCCTACCAGAGTGAGGTGCGCGAATAGCGTCTTGACAGGGTGTTTGCAACCATCACCAGCACAAAGGCGACAACTGCATTAAACAAACCGGCGGCAGCTGCAAAATCGTATCGTCCGCTCTGCAGCCCCTGACGGTAGACGAAGGTGTTTACCACATCGGCAGTTTCATAGGTAGCCGGCTGGTACAGCAGAATAATCAGTTCGAATGACACTTCCATGATGTTGCCGATTCGAATAATCAGCATGATAAGGATCGTGGGCAGAATAGAGGGAATAGTAATCCGCCACATCATCTGCCAGCGGTTTGCGCCATCGACGACTGCGCTTTCGTATAGAGAAGGATTTACTCCGGCAATAGCCGCGAGAAACACAATGGACCCGAATCCTGCCTCCTGCCAGATTCCTGTGCCGACAAAAATCGGCCTGAACCATTCAGGTTTGGTTAAAAAGTATATCGAGTCAATGCCGAACCAGCCGAGCACGGTATTGACAATACCGACCGAAGGTGAGAATGCGGTGATCACGATACCGGCTATGATCACTGACGATATAAAGTGCGGCAGATAGACGATAGTTTGTGCGGTTTTTTTATACGTGGCGTGTAGTATTTCGTTGAACATCAATGCCAGTATGATGGGCGCTGGAAAACCGAACACCAGATTCAGCGCGCTGATCTTTATGGTGTTCCAGACTGCGCGTATGAATTGATCGTTACTGAACAGATGTTCGAAGTGTTCGAGACCGACCCACGGACTGGCAGCGACGCCGCGAAAGATTGAATAGTCCTTGAATGCTATTTGTAACCCGTACATCGGTTTATAAAGAAATACGATAAACCAGATGATGGTCGGCAACAGCATGGCATATATCTGCCACTCACGACGCAAATGGAAGATGATTCGCTGGAGTCTGGTTTCCTTTTCCATTGCTTAGGCAGCACCTTGACCAAAAACCCGGCCGGTGTCCGCATCAAACACTTTGACCTGATCGGTGTTCACAGTAAAAGACGACACGTCATGCAGCATGTCGTAATAGCCTTCAGTCTCTGTTTTGATAATGAAAGGTTTTTCGGCAAGCGTGGTATGAAGCAATGCTTCTGAACCCAGTGTCTCCACCAGTTCGAGTTCTACTTTGATCGGGTTGGTTCCCTGCTTATGTACGTTCGCATGCTCGGGTCTAATGCCAACCGTGACCTGCGCGCCGATGCGCTCGGCCAGCTCCGGCAGTGGTGGTAACGGTAGCAGTTGATCGGCTATTTCCGCGGTTGGTGCTTCTGCCGTTCCGCCAACCCTGGCAGGCAGTTGATTCATCGGCGGTGAACCGATAAAGCCTGCGACAAAAGTATTGGCCGGGTTGAGGAACAGGTCCATGGGTGTGCCCACCTGTTCAATAATGCCGTCGTTCATCACAACGATTCGATCGGCCAGTGTCATTGCCTCGACCTGATCATGTGTGACGTAAATGCTGGTGACTTCAAGACGCTTGTGCAGCCGTTTAATTTCTGCACGCATTTGCGAGCGCAGTTTTGCGTCAAGGTTGGATAAAGGTTCGTCAAACAGAAATACTTTCGGGTGGCGCACGATAGCGCGGCCCATGGCAACGCGCTGCCGCTGTCCACCAGAGAGTTCCGCCGGACGCCGATGGAGATAGTCCGTCAGCCCCAGTATTTCTGCAACCTCGGCAACCATGGTGGTGACCTCGGCTTTCGGGGTTTTGCGGATTCTTAACCCGAACGCGATATTTTCGGCGACGTTGAGGTGCGGATACAACGCATAGTTCTGGAATACCATGGCAACATCGCGATCTTTCGGGGCCACGCGATTGACGACTCGTTCTTCTATTGATACCGACCCACCGGTAATCTCTTCCAGTCCTGCAATCATTCTCAGTGTGGTTGATTTGCCGCAGCCCGACGGCCCGACCAGTACCACAAACTCGTGTGGTTGAACTTCAAGGTCAATCGCTTTGACAACTTCGAGGTTGCCGTATTTTTTGACCAGCTGCGAAAGCTTGACGCTCGACATAATGGTTATTTCCCGCCGAAGATTTTCACGTTAAACAGCCGACTGCCGCGCAGGTCGCGAGCGGCGTGACGGGGCTGCCTGGTTTTCAATAAATTCCAGCAATGCCGGGTTACTCGAGAATTGCTGGATTTCCTGTTCGAGCGATCCGATATGAGCAACCAGTGCCTGCTCTGCTGCATCCGGATCTTCCTGTTGAATGGCCTCAACAATGGCGCGATGTTCTTTTAGCACAGCAGGGCCGCGTCGAATGTTTTTTATGCGCTTGAGATGGCGCATGCGATTGACGTCAGCCTGTGTTTTCAGCAATAGCTCCCAGACACCGGGTACACCTGACATCAGGAAGAAATTCTGATGAAGGGTTTGATCGAGCGTAAAGAACTGCCGGTAATCCTCTGCTTCCAGCGCCGCCACCTGTTGATCGAGAATCCGATCCAGGCGTTCGACCAGAGTCTGATCGACCGGTTGAATGGATGCGCGTCTGACGGCGCCGATCTCCAGTTGCAGTCGGGTGAAGCAGGCTTCTATGTATTTGTTGATCCGGATCGCGGTAACGTAGGTGCCGCTCTTGGGTACGATTTCTACGAGGCCGTCGATCTCCAGGCGAATCAATGCTTCGCGCACCGGCGTTTTGCTTGCCTTAAGTACTTCGGCTATTTCTTTTTCCGATACCAGCTGCCCGGGTGCCAGCCGCAGAGCAATGATTTCATCGCGCAGTATGCGATAGATCTGCGAGGTTAGCGGCTCGGTGGAATTGAGCGAGAACTCCTGTAATAGATCGGTCAGTGCTATTGAGTCACCCAAAGTGATGGGTGTGACTGAGTTCGGCATGCAGGAAAATGGCTGATATCTTTGTGGACGAAACTAATATATCTGTTTGCTGTTCTGATGTATATGTTTTTTTTGACAAGATTGCCGGCTGGTTTTTTTGCGCTGAACAGAAGTAATTTAGTTATTAAAAATAATAGCTTAGCGGAATAATTCTGAACTCACGGGATGGCGCAGGTGTGAAGGCGGTCGCGATGGATAGGTGAGGTAACGCGACATTCATTACGCATTTTTGGCAAGAAATTACCTGAGCGGCACCCCCTTGATCCGGTGCTTCGATATCCGCCTTGCGTGCCTGGCTTGCCTTATTTGAGCTGCACAGGCATTTGCGTGACTCCGCGGAAACCAAACCCTTTCCAGATGACCTGATTCAGATCAGGTATGCGCATATTGGGAAATCGTTCGAATAATATTGGCAGCATGATTTCACCTACGGCTTTCCTCGCAACGCGATTTCCCTGGCACAGGTGTGGACCGATACCAAAGGCCTGATGGGGGCCTTTATCTGTTCGGTAAACGTTGAATGATTCGCCATCGTCGTAGAGATCTTCATCTCTGTTGGCGCTGGCCTGAATAGTCATGACTACTTCATCTTTGGGAATGTGATAGCCGCGAATCTCGAGATCTTCTTTAGCCACTCTTGATGAGACTTGTATCGGTGCTATCCATCGAACGCCTTCTTCGAATGCTTTGCTCCAGTCGCGGTTGCGGACAACTTCTTCTAGTTGATCCGGGTTGGTCAGCAGACCATAAATGATGGTATTCAACGCGTCGCGTGGTTCATTGATGCCGCCGCCGATGGCAATTTTTATGTTGGCATACATCTGCTTTTTCGGGATCGGGTCAGCGGCATTGAGCATCAGCGAGAATGCTGAGTTGCCGGGGGCGCTCACATGGCGTGCGGTGATGCTGTCAAGCAGGGCATGGATCTCTTCATTGGCACGGTCGGAACGCTCAAATAGCTTGTCCTGCCAGCCGAAGTTTCCAGCCCCCTCTATGAGCGCCTGAGACCATTCCTGCATTTGTTCATCGGTGGCTTCTTCCATGCCCAGTAGTATTGCCAGGCCTCGGGCGGCATAAGGCCCGGACAGTGCACTGAACAGGTCGATAGTTTCACCGGCGGGCAGGCGTGCGACGTATTCGCGTGCAATACGTTCGTATTGCGGTATCCAGTCGCTGTTAATGACTTTAGGGCTGAACGCACCGTTCATGGCCATGCGCTCGCGCCGGTGTTCTTTTCCGTCCTTGCGCATGAGTGTGTGCGACCACATCGCACGTTTCATTGGTGTGGACGGGTCGTTGGTGCTGAACAGCTCCGGCGTTGCTTTGACGTAGCGCGTATCTTCGGCTTTGGTGAGCAGAGTCCGCCTGACCGCGCTGACGTGCAGAACCGGTGCTTCGCGTCGCAGTCGCTGGTAAATAGGGTAGGGAGCGCTATCGAGTGCTGCAAGTGTGATGTGCTTGTCAACGGGTATCGATTTAGCTGTGCTCATTGTTCCTCCGGGCGCTGCTCTGGTGCTCACGAACGTCCTGATGTTACCTGTCTTTCGAGCCGGCTGCTTTTATTCCTGCGTCAGTCGCGGCTTAATGCGCAAGTGATTGATTTGCTCCGGTGTATCGTGCCGCCGACGCGCCTGTGTTGAATTTCCCCGGTTGGTGATGATTGAATAAAAGTTAGCGCGTGATATTTTTCACGAAGCCCGATACTTTAACGGGGTAGTGGCACCGTGACTATTGATGATCTGATGCAGGGTGTTCTGACACAGCAGCGCGCAGATTCGCTTGTGCATTGTTTGCTTTTAATGGGGCTGCGACCCTGCTTTTTTCTATCTTTTAATACACACTGCGTGAATAATGCGGGCTATTATCCGCGCTGAATGCAGTCACTCCATTCCTTGTATTCAATCGGTTGACGAGTAGCAGAGTGATACTTGTGTATTTCCAAACTTGAGCGGGTGGTTCCCGTCCTTACCTCACAGGCATGTTTATGATCAGTCGTATGGAACCACAGCATCGGGTCTTTGCTGCATTTGCCTTTTATGCATTTACTATGGGCAGTATCTATCCGCGCCTGGCTGAAATAAAAGAAGCGATGGGTGTCGAGGAAGGCGTACTGGGTCTGGCGTTGCTGGGTATGCCAATAGGGACTTTTTTCGCACTGACGTTTGCCAGTCCCATGATCGAACGGGTCGGCTTTCGTCAGGTGTTGTTATGGGGTATACCCGTGGCCGGTGTGTTTTATCTTCTGGCCGTTCAGGTAGCTCAGCCGGTGTACTTCTTTTTATGTTTGATTCCGGCCGGAATAGCTATCGGTTGTTTAGAGATAGTGATTAACGTTGAGGCGGATAGAACCGAAGCGTTAATCAAACGGCGGATCATGAATCGATCGCACTCGTTCTGGAGCTTCGGGTTTTGTGCGGCCGGACTCAGTGGCGCCACCTTTGCACATTTCGGCGTCTCTCCGCAGATCCATTTATTCATAGTGCTGGTGTTAATCACCCCGGTGGTACTCTGGGTGCTGGGTGGATTCACACCTGCACCGGCACGCGGCAATGAAGCGCCGTCTCCGCGCTTTGCATTGCCGACAGTACCAGTGTTAATACTGGTGATCGTGACTTTGCCGGCGCTGTTAATGGAAGGTGCCGGGCTTGACTGGTCGGCGATCTATATGGACACGGTATTTTCAGCCAGTGCTTTTGTTGCCGGCCTGGCCGTGGCGGTAGTGACTTTTTCGCAGGCAATTGCGCGTTACTTTGCCGATGGTTTTGTAGACAAATACTCCCCGGTGTCTGTCGGGCGGGCACTGCTGTTATTACTGGCGGTCGGAATCCTGCTGGTGCTGTTTCCGGTTGCCAGTACTGTTTCATTGATCGGCTTTGCCATTATGGGAGTCGGCACCAGTGTGTTGTTTCCGCTGGCTATGTCTGCCGCTGCTCAACGTACCGATCGTGCGGCAACGGTTAACGTTGCCGCACTGGCTCAAATATCATTCAGTGCTTTCCTGGTGGGGCCGCCATTGCTTGGGTTCGTTGCGGAGCACTGGGGGATACAATGGGTTTATGGTTTCGGACTGCCGCTAGTCGTGGTGGCATTCATGTGTGTGCAGTCGTTGTCATCCGGGGATGACTAGCCGGCTGATGAAAAACTAGTGTGCTGGATATTGCGTTGGGTCTGAGGGCGTTAAATTCACCCTGGAACGCCAGCACGGTCAACATGCCCATTGACACCCGATAACCTGCGCTTTTCCGGTTGCTCTTGTACCGTGGTCAGGAGCCTTCGCAGGCTGTCGCTCATCACGTTTTTCAACACCATGCCAGTCTGCCTTGGGTGTGAGCTGTCAGTGCAGGGTGCCGGGGGTGTTCGAACCGGTGATGGTCTGTCGTGTGTTGTGATTCGACATTATTGAATTGTTTGTTTGACGGTTAACCTGTCTGTGCAGAAGTGTCCTGCGGGCCGGTTCTGCCCCAGAATAGTTTGCGCACGGATTCACTGTTGTGTGTGTCCGGTGCTTCGCTGTAGCACAGTACCGGCACCAGTCGTGCTTTTGCGCCGCTGACCCGGGTCACTCTGTGTATAGTCTGATGCCCGCCGAAGATTAACAGTGTTCCCTCGGTGAAAGGCAACTCTACGACCTGACTGCGATCCCCCGTGAGTATCGCATCGACCAGTTCGTCTTCATTGTCGCGTCCTCGAATTCGCGGCACATATTCAAACGCTCCGCCACTCATGGGTTTCTGCAGCATTAAGGTGACTGTGTATTCCGATTCATCGAAATGCCAGCCATGTTCTCCGCCATCGACAAATACATTGATCGAACAGGCGCCGAATGGATCTGCAAGGCGGTAGAATGACTTTTTACCCAGCACATGGCCGATGAAGTTTTTAAGGGGATCCCACAGATACAAGCGGTTTAGCAGACTGTCAGCGGCAATTTTATCGTAGGGTACCGATCCGACATGTGTTTGCTGCGATTGTGGCGTGACATCGCTTGTGGTGTTACTTGATTCAACCTTATCAAGGTACACGCTATGACTGCTTTTGCTAAAGTAGGCATCGCCGCGCATGGCTTCAGCCTCAGCTGCCATGTTGACAAGCGCTTCAGTGTTGATAAAGCCGGGTAATAAGCAAAGGCCTGTGTCCAGGTAATCGCGGCGACTCTGTAGCGCGAGGTCTTTGCCCGTTCCCTGGTGAATATCTTCAATCGGGTAGCGATCGAGGTTGATGATGTCGGCGGGGAAATAACTATTTGACATTTGGCTGCGGCTCCGGCCGTGCTCAATGGGAAGCTTATGATAATCATGCCAACATTTGGCAGCCGCGCCAAGTCAGCTGGACGGCGGAGGTTATATATAAGGCGCTGGTAAAAGATAACAGAGTTATCCCGCTCTGATTGCCTGGTTCCGGCCGTAATTCAGCAGAAGAGTAAAACTGGAATTTTGCTGTGCCATCTGCTCTGCCAGAGTAGTTGAGAACAAAATAGCGTGCCCCAATACACTCAGCAAAGAGAGTCGTTACATAATAAACTGTCTGCTTTTGTTGTGGATCAGATTTTCAGGAGGCACCATGGCACACTATCGAGGCGCACTGATCGGTTGCGGGTTCTTTGCCGAGAACCACCTGCATGCGTGGCGAGACATTGCCGCTGTTGAAATAGTAGCGGTATGTGACAGCAACCTGAAGCGATTGAATGCGGTGGGGAATCAGTTTGGCGTGGCCGATCGCTATGAGTCTGCGAACGCCATGTTTGCTGCAGGTGGATTTGATTTTGTCGATATTGCAACCACCGTGGACAGCCACATTGAACTGGTTACACTGGCGGTCAGGCATCAGATACCGGTGATTTGCCAGAAACCTTTTGCAAAAACCATTGCCGGAGCCAGAGAGATGATCTCAGCTGCTCACCAGGCTGGTGTGCCATTGATGGTGCATGAGAATTTTCGCTGGCAGTCACCGATACAAACATTAAAGCGCATCG
>JAHDHK010000049.1 GCA_020631335.1 Chromatiales bacterium | reverse complement strand
CGAACCTCCGACCGCCTGGTTCGTAGCCAGGTACTCTATCCAGCTGAGCTACGGGCGCACACAACCCGCTAAGTATGACCAGCTACCGATTCCCCGTCAAGCGAAAGGACGGTCAAAAGGTAACTTGCGGGAATTATTGGCGGAGAGAGAGGGATTCGAACCCTCGATGGAGCTATAAACCCCATACTCCCTTAGCAGGGGAGCGCCTTCAGCCACTCGGCCATCTCTCCGAATCAAGAACAAGAAGCTTATCTTGTGACGGTAGAATGTCAAACAGATTTACAAACAAAACCGCCCTAAAGGCGGTTTCCATTTAGTCAGTTTTCACCCGCCGTATCTAATAACGGCAGATTCACGGATATTAACCGTCAGTTCCGGACGACTCGGCTTCGGTGTAATCGTCGCCACGCGCCTGTTGCTCGCGCTTAATCCGTTCGTAAATTTCTTCGCGATGGACCGCAACCTCTTTAGGCGCGTTTACGCCTATTCGAACCTGGTTGCCTTTTACGCCAAGCACAGTAACAGTCACCTCGTCGCCGATCATCAGCGTTTCACCAACGCGTCGGGTAAGTATTAGCATAACTGCTCCGTTAATATGATGTTCATGTTGTTCATTTTAGTATTGTGTAATTCCCGGTGCTCTTGAGCGTGCGGGAAACGAGCAACACGCCACCTGATTACCATATTCCAACTTGGGGCCAAAATAACCCCTCGTGCCTGCCATTTGACAAATTTTAACGCCCATCACTGAGCGGTCGTTAATGTGCTTATGCTTACCGAAGAATGCAAGCCATTCATTTATAGATTACCGCTTTTATCTAACTCAAAAGCGTCATGTAACGTTCTAACTGCCAATTCGAGATACTTTTCATCAATCAACACCGAAATTTTTATCTCTGACGTTGAAATCATTAATATGTTTATAGCCTCTTTGGAGAGCGCCTTAAACATCTTGCTGGCAATACCGGCATGGGATCTCATACCCACACCGACAACAGACACTTTTGCGATATCTGTACGGCCGGACATATTAGTCGCTCCGAGCTCTGCCGCCAAGCCGTTAACGATGTCGTATGTTCTCTGATAGTCACCCCGGTTAACCGTAAACGTAAAATCGGTCACATTATCGGGTGAGATATTCTGAACAATCATGTCTACTTCTATGTTGGCTTCTGCAACCGGACCGACAATCGCGTGAGCAATTCCTGGTGTATCGGGCACGCCCAATACCGTAATTTGTGCTTCATCACGGTTGAACGCAATGCCAGAAATAAGCGCCTGTTCCACTACACTGTCCCCATCATCTTTTGTTATTAATGTACCTTCGCTATCCGTAAAAGAGGATAGGACCCGAAGCGTAACATCGTATTTTCCGGCAAATTCAACCGATCTAATCTGTAAGACCTTTGAACCGAGGCTGGCCATTTCCAACATCTCTTCAAAGGTAATACGCGACATTTTACGAGCGTTCGGTACCACACGAGGGTCTGTTGTATAGACGCCATCCACGTCAGTGTATATCTGACATTCATCCGCTTTTAAGGCCGCAGCCATTGCCACCGCAGATGTATCGGAACCTCCACGCCCAAGCGTTGTAACATCGCCATCCTCGTTAATGCCCTGAAAACCGGCTATAACGACAACGCGGCCTTTATCCAGATCAGACATCACTTTATCCGTATTAATGTCTTTAATACGTGCTTTATTATACGAATTATCTGTCTTAATACCCGCCTGTGCACCGGTATAGGATCGCGCCTCCTGCCCTATTTCTGACAGTGCCATACACAGCAAAGCGATGGTGACCTGTTCACCGGTAGAGACCAGCACATCGAGTTCGCGTGGTTTAGGCTGGACACTAATGTCTTTGGCCAGGCCGATTAATCGATTAGTTTCACCGGACATGGCTGACACCACCACAACCACTTTGTGTCCCTGATCAACGGTGCGCTTAACACGTTCTGCGACCGCTTGAATTCTTTCGACTGAACCTACCGAAGTACCACCATATTTTTGAACCAGTAGACTCATGACTGCCCCAACTGCTCACTGACCCAACCGGCAACACTCGCCAGTGCACCTTCCAGTTTTGCAGGTTCAGTACCGCCAGCCTGAGCCAGATCCGGACGCCCGCCTCCTTTACCACCCACTTGTGTGGCAACATGATTAATCAGGTCACCGGCTTTTACTTTATCGGTGGCATTCTTTGTAACACCTGCAATGAGTCTGACTTTTTCACCATCAACACTTCCCAGCACGATAGCCGCGGTACCGAGTTTATCTTTGAGCTTATCCATTGCTTCCCGCATGGCTTTGACATCTGCGTTTTCAAGCACAGTTGCCAGCACTTTGATACCGTCTACGTCGGTAGCGGAATCGAGCAGACTGTCACCGGCCTGCGAAGCGAGCTTTGACTTCAATCGCTCAAGCTCTCTGGTCAGCGTTCTGTTCTGTTCGTTCAGTGCAAGGACTCTGTCACCAACTTTGTCGACCGAAGTCTTCAGGCTCCCGGCAATACTCTGCAATGTCTTGTGCTCGTTGCTGGTGTGCTCCACTGCTGCTGCACCGGTCAACGCCTCTATGCGTCTCACGCCAGACGCAACACCCGACTCTCCGAGTATACGAAAAGTACCGACATCACCGGTCCGGGCAACATGGGTTCCACCACACAACTCAGTTGAGTGCTCGCCGAGTTCAACGACCCTGACTACGTCACCGTATTTCTCACCGAATAGCGCCGTGGCTCCTTTAGCCAGTGCTTCATCCATTGTCATTTCAGTGATTGATGCTTCATGATTTGCACGCACCTGTTGATTCACCCAGGTTTCGATGTCTGCGAGTGTCGCTGCGGAAACAGGCTCATTGTGCGAAAAGTCGAATCTGAGGTAACCGGGGGTAACCAGAGAGCCTTTCTGTTGCACATGATCACCGAGCGAACGTCGCAAACCGGAGTGAAGCAAATGTGTTGCAGAGTGATTACTGACCGTGGATTCACGGCGTGATTGATCTACCTGCGCGGTCACCTCATCGCCACAGCTCAGGCTTCCGCTCAGCAACTCACCCAGGTGTAAAAACGCACCGGAAGACTTTTGTGTATCGGCCACGGAGAACTCACAGGCATTACCCAGCAGCATGCCGTTGTCTCCAACCTGGCCACCGGATTCGCCATAAAACGGTGTGTTGTCGAGCACTACAGCAACCGGATGCCCGGCAGCGGTTTCCACGCCAATGCTGTCAACGGAGTCAGCGCCGACAAAAATCTCGCGTACCACGCCGGAGTCAGTAGTTTTGCTATAGCCTGTAAAGGTAGTTTGCGTACGGGTTTTGTAGTCGATAGCAGCAGCCGCCGAAAACTGACTGGCCGCGCGGGCACGCGAACGCTGCTCTTCCATTTGCAGTTCAAAACCTGCTTCATCGACTTTGAGGCCTCGTTCCCTGGCTATGTCGGCAGTTAAATCTAGGGGAAATCCGAAGGTATCATAAAGCTTGAACAACACAGCTCCTGATACTGTATCACCAGAGGTCATGCCGGCAATGTCGTCCTCCAGTATTTTCATCCCCTGGCTGAGCGTTTCTGCAAATCGCAACTCTTCCGCCAGCAATGCGTCTGTCACCATTTGCTCGGCTTTACTGAGCTCCGGAAACGCATCCCCCATCAGTTGCGCCAGTGGCGCGACCAGCTTGTGAAAAAACGGCTCTGCTGCGCCGACATTGTGTCCGTGACGCGCCGCCCGGCGAATAATCCGGCGCAACACATAGCCACGCCCTTCATTGGATGGCAGCACGCCATCTACAATCATGAATGCGCATGATCTGATGTGATCAGCTATCACCTTCAGCGACGGACTCGATTTGTCCTGCGCGCCGGTAACTTCACCTACATGGCCAAGCAACGATTTGAACAAATCGATTTCATAATTGTCGTGCACATGCTGTAAAACCGCTGCGATTCGCTCCAGCCCCATGCCTGTATCTACACTGGGCTTGGGTAAAGGCGTCAGCGTTCCATCTGCCGAACGGTCAAACTGCATGAAGACCAGATTCCAGATTTCAATATAGCGATCGCCATCTTCGTCAGGCGTGCCCGGCGGTCCGCCGAATACCTCGGGACCATGGTCGAAAAATATCTCTGAACAAGGACCGCATGGGCCGGTATCGCCCATCTGCCAGAAATTGTCCTTTGCACCGATTCGGGCAATTCTCTCTTCGGGGACGCCGATCATTTTTGCCCAGAGATCGTATGCCTCATCATCTTCTTCAAAAACCGTTACCCAGAGTTTGTCTTCGGGCAATCCAAGAACGCCTGTCAAAAACTCCCACGCATACTTGATCGCATCTTCTTTGAAATAATCGCCGAAGCTGAAATTGCCCAGCATTTCGAAAAATGTATGGTGACGGGCGGTATAACCGACATTTTCAAGGTCATTGTGCTTCCCACCGGCGCGCACACAACGCTGGGATGTCGTCGCTCGATTGTAGGAACGCTGCTCGTTACCAAGGAAAAGATCCTTGAACTGCACCATCCCTGCATTGGTAAACAGCAGGGTTGCATCATTGGCCGGAACCAGCGGACTCGATGCAACAATTTCGTGGCCTTTGGATTCAAAAAAAGACAAAAATTTTTGTCGTATATCTGATGTCGATAGCATTGGCAGGATCGGGAGTAGTCGAAGGGGCTGAGCCGCGCACAGAGGCGGCACTCAGGTTAGTTTTCGCGAAGACGTTCGATTGCGAGCTTTACTTCATCGGAATTATAGCCGCGCGACCATAAAAAACGCTGCATTTTTGCCATATCTCGCGGGTTGCAGTCATTTTTCGCGTATTTAGCGTATTTTTTTTGTAGTACGTGGGTGGCGTTTTCTATCCAGCATTCGTCGGTTTCCGCCAGAGCCTGCTCAATAATCTCGCGGGGAACATCCCTGCTCAGCAACTCGGCGCGAATTTTATTGCCTCCATAGCCCCGTCGGATACGCATTCGGGTATATGACTCGGCAAATCGGACGTCACTCTGCAACCCCCGCTCGGCAAGTTGCTCAATCACCGTGTTTATCATGCCAAGAGGGTGACTGCGAAGCAATAGTTTATTGCGCAATTCGGCCCGACTATGCTCACGCCTGGCAAGCAACCGGATCGCACCGTTTCTGACTGTCTGTAGCGCTTCCTTGAACTCTGCCGCTGACAAGGGCTGACCGTCAACCGCTTCAGCGCCCTCCTGCCCGCTCCCGTATGAACCTTCAGCCACAGGAAAGCCTGGACGCCCGCTACCCGGTTCACTGTCAGTCGGGGCAACGCGCCGGTCGGAAGATTCGCCGGCGCTTTCAGTCAGCCGGCGCTTGGGAGCCGGCTTTTTCCCTGCTGACTTGCGTCCGGCTGGCGACCGCCGAATCGCCGATTACCTAGTTAACTTCTTCCGGGGCAATTTCGTCAGACGATTCCTCTTCCACCGGGCCCGCCTTGGGCAGCAGCATCTCGCGCAGCCGGGAGTCGAGTTCGACAGTGATTTCCGGATTATCTTTCATATAGTTGCGAACATTGTCCTTGCCCTGGCCGATCCGGTCCCCGTTGTAGCTGTACCAGGCTCCGGCTTTGTCAACCAAACCGTTTTTAACACCCAGATCAATCAGTTCGCCTTCATGAGAAGATCCTTCTCCATAAAGAATTTCAAACTCTGCCTGTTTGAAAGGAGGCGCCATTTTGTTCTTGACGACCTTGACACGCGTGTCGTTGCCGATGATTTCATCGCCCTTCTTGATCGAACCGATACGACGGATATCCAGGCGCACCGACGAATAGAATTTAAGCGCATTGCCACCGGTAGTAGTTTCAGGACTGCCGAACATCACGCCGATTTTCATGCGGATCTGATTAATGAAGATAACCAGCGTGTTCGACCTTTTGATATTCGCCGTCAGCTTTCTGAGCGCCTGGGACATCAATCGAGCGTGCAAGCCAACGTGCTGATCACCCATATCACCTTCGATCTCAGCTTTCGGTGTCAGCGCAGCAACAGAGTCGACCACAATGATATCGACAGAGCCTGAGCGAACCAGCATGTCAGTAATTTCGAGCGCCTGGTCGCCAGTGTCCGGCTGGGATACCAGCAGATCATCGACGTTGACACCGAGTTTTTCAGCGTAAGCGGGGTCGAGTGCGTGTTCCGCATCGATAAACGCTGCGGTCCCACCATTCTTTTGACACTCGGCCACCGCCTGCAGGGTCAATGTGGTTTTACCCGATGATTCCGGCCCGTAAATCTCGACAATCCGACCCTTCGGCAAACCACCGATGCCGAGTGCAATGTCCAGAGTGAGAGAACCGGTAGAAACAACTTCGATATCACGGCTGATACTGGAATCACCCATGAGCATTACTGCACCCTTGCCAAACTGCTTCTCTATTTGACCCAAGGCGGCGCTTAGCGCCTTCTTTTTGTTGTCATCCACGATAGGGAACTCCTGAGATTACGACTGGAAAAAAACTGCTCAAAATGAGCTTGTAATTGTCTCACACTCCGCCCGCAAGTCACACCC
Organism: Chromatiales bacterium; assembly: GCA_020631335.1. Classification (GTDB taxonomy): domain Bacteria; phylum Pseudomonadota; class Gammaproteobacteria; order Granulosicoccales; family Granulosicoccaceae. Next base: position 20,700 of record JAHDHK010000049.1, on the reverse strand, counting down.
TCTACTGCAAATTTATACAGTTATCTTAAACACGCGTCCGGCGCGGCTATTCCGGCGTAACCCACGGGGTTTGTGAGTAGTGTTTCAGACTGGCTGTTAATGCGTCATTCAATCTGTACAGAAAGCGTTTCAGCCGACCTGCGTGTCAGCGCTTAGATCTGACCTGAAAGCACAGCAGCAAACAAACACGCCCGGTTAAATGACTGCCGTGCCAGGCCACGTTGTCTTCAATACTGGTGTTGGCGGGTTAGTGTCTCAATGGTGATTCACGAGGTTCAGAAAGGATACAATCTATAATCCCGCGAAGTGCTTCAGTCACCGTTTGCTGCCGCACTTCGTGCCGGTCACCGCTGAATAGAAAATGCCGGGTGCGATGTCCGTAATCCCGGCTGGCCCATGCCATCCACACGGTGCCTACCGGCTTCTCGTCACTGCCCCCATCCGGACCGGCGACCCCGCTGACAGACACTGCAATGCTTGCATGGCTTCTGGCAAGTGCACCCTGCGCCATTTCGGCAACGCAGGCAGCACTGACTGCGCCACATTCCTGCAGGGTTTCGGGTAACACTCCCAGCACTTCCTGCTTTGCCTCATTGCTGTAAGTTACCAGCCCCCGATCAAACCAGTGCGAACTGCCGGCAAGGTCCGTCAACGCCGCTGCAATCAATCCACCCGTGCAGGATTCCGCCGTCGCGATGACCTGACCCTGCTCCACCGCGAGCGTGGCCAGTTGCTGTATCAGTGCGGATTGGTTGTCATTCATCGACATTGCAGGCCCGAACGGACTTCGTTGTTTTAGTCGCGCGCAGTGTAACGGACACAACAGGTACAAACCAAACATCGCCCGGCTGCGCGCGCATCGGTACAATGCGTCCCATGACCGCTTCCAGCAAAAAACACACGCCGATGATGCAGCAGTATCTGGGTATCAAGGCAGAATACCCGGACACACTGTTGTTTTACCGGATGGGTGATTTCTACGAGTTATTTTATGACGATGCCCGACGCGCCGCCGAGCTACTCTCGATCACCCTGACTGCACGCGGTCAGTCTTCAGGACAACCGATTCCAATGGCCGGCGTCCCCTACCACTCTGTGGAAGGCTACCTGGCAAAACTGGTGGCTCAGGGTGAATCTGTAGCGCTCTGCGAACAAACCGGTGATCCGGCAACCAGCAAAGGCCCGGTAGAACGTCAAATTGTCCGCGTATTAACCCCGGGCACTGTCACGGATGAAGCGCTGCTGGAAGATAGAAAAACCTGCCTGCTGACGGCTGTTAACCAGCACGATGACTGGTTCGGGCTTGCCAGCATCGATCTGGCCGTTGGCGTTATCCATGTATCGCAATTTCGCAACGAAGCATTGTTACGCGCCGAACTTGAAAGACTGCAACCTGCTGAGTTACTGATCAGCGAAGACTTTGCCGGCACAGGACTGCTGGATCGACACATCGTCAAAGCCAGACCGCCCTGGCACTTCGACAGTGACAGCGCCCGCGATCAGCTGTGTAAGTTATTCGGCGCCAAAGACCTGCGCGGCTTCGGCTGTGAAGATCTGCCTCTGGCCACCGGCGCGGCCGGCTGTGTTTTGCAGTACGTCAGAGAAACACATAGAGGAACGCCACCGCATATCATTAGCATTAACACAGAATCTCCCGGCGACGCACTGTCACTGGATGCAGCCACCCGGCGTAACCTCGAAATTGAAATCAGCCTGTCCGGGCAGCCATCGGCAACGCTGCGAGCACTGATCGACAAAACGTCCACCAGCATGGGCAGCCGGCTGTTGTCGAGGTGGCTCAACCGGCCACTTCGCGATCACCCGCTACTGGAAGACCGACTGAACAGCATCAACCTGCTGATTGATACCCCCGATCTCATGGCAGAGTTATCGACGATTCTGCAGGGCATTGCCGATATGGAACGCATACTCGCGAGAGTATCGATAGGCAGCGCCAGACCCAGAGACCTTGTCAGCCTGCGCGACAGCTTAAGACTACTGCCACGGATAGATACATTGCTGACCTCATGCAGCGATAAGCTGCTGGCAGAATTGCGAGACAGCACTAACGGCTTTCAACACGAGACTGATCTGCTCAACAATGCCATGGCGGATGAGCCACCCGCACTGGTGAAAGACGGTGGTGTATTTCGCGAAGGTTATGATGAATCACTCGACGAATTGCGAACACTAAGCGAAGACGCAGATTCGTATCTAACCGATCTCGAAAGCCGTGAGCGCACCAGAACCGGCATCACTACACTGAAAGTGGGCTACAACCGTGTTCACGGTTATTACATCGAAGTATCAAAAGCGAGCAAAGGCGACATACCGGCAGAATACACCCGTCGTCAAACCCTCAAGGGTGCTGAACGCTATATCACAGAAGAACTTAAATCCTTTGAAGATAAAGTTCTGTCGGCAAGAGAGCGTTCGCTTCAGCGGGAACGCGCTTTGTATGAAAAACTGCTAAGCGAACTGGCGGGCAATCTGGTCGGGCTGAAACAGTGCGCCCATGCAATCGCACAGATCGATGTCTTAATGAATCTGGCTGAGCGTGCAAACACGCTTAACTGGACGCGTCCGTCGTTCTGCAAAGATAGTGTTATACGCTACAACGCGGGGAGACATCCGGTGATTGAAGCATCACTGGATAACACATTCGTACCCAACGATTTACATCTCGATCGAAAACAGAAAATGCTGTTGATCACCGGTCCCAACATGGGCGGCAAATCGACCTATATGAGGCAGACCGCGCTGATCGTGTTACTGGCGCATATCGGCAGTTATGTACCGGCTGAACAATGCGAGCTGGGACCGGTAGATCGTATTTTCACGCGAATCGGTGCCTCCGATGACCTGGCCAGCGGGCGCTCCACCTTCATGGTAGAAATGACAGAAGCCGCTGACATCCTGCATAACGCCAGCACCGAAAGCCTGGTATTGATGGATGAAATCGGCCGCGGCACCAGCACCTACGACGGCTTATCTCTCGCTTTCGCCTGCGCTACCGCACTGGCAGATAACAACAAAGCTTTTACTCTTTTCGCGACTCATTACTTTGAACTGACCGAACTGCCTGATAAGCACCCGACTATTGGCAATGTCCATCTGGATGCGGTGGAACACAATGACGAAATTGTTTTTATGCACAACGTCAAGTCCGGTGCAGCAAACCAGAGCTATGGATTACAGGTTGCAAAACTGGCAGGAATACCTCCTGCGGTACTCAATGCTGCCCGACAACGGCTTACCGCCCTGGAATCACAGGCATCACAGTCTGTAGGCAATAAAGTAGTTGCTGAACCAGTCATGCAAATGGCGTTGTTCGAACATCAACCCGGTGAAGTTGAAAAATATCTCGAAGCACTGGATATTGATAACCTCACACCCAGACAGGCTATCGAACAATTGTATAAACTAGCCGACTTGCTGCCACAACAATGATCGTTGTCAAGCAGAGAAATACTCCCGGCAACGTGCTACCTTAGCGGTATGTCAAAATTCTCCAAAGCAGGTTTAATTGCCAAAAGCGGTGACCTCAGCGTATCCAAAACGCTGAACGATGTTTATGTGCTGCTTCAAAACTCCGGACTTGAGGTGTTGCTTGACTCAAGTACGCGAGGCTTGCTTGGTGGTCCGGTCACGGTAGAGATGGAAACCATCGGTACTGAGTGTGACCTGGCCATTGTGATCGGTGGCGACGGCACGCTGCTTCATGCTGCGCGCGAACTGGTGAACTATAACGTGCCACTGATCGGTGTGAACCGGGGTCGGCTTGGCTTTCTTGTCGACGTATCACCGGAGGACAAACTGCATGAGCTCGTTGAGATCATCAACGGCGAATATATCGAAGAGCATCGATTACTGCTGGATGCAAATCTTCTACGTGAAGGTGAGGTCATTCATCAATCACTCGCTTTTAATGACACTGTCATGCGTTCAAAAGATATCTTGCAGATTATCGAATTTGAAATAGCCATCAATGGCAGCTTTGTACTGAGTCAGCGCGCCGATGGCATTATTGTCGCGACACCCTCCGGATCAACCGCCTACTCTTTGTCCAGCGGGGGGCCGATTGTCAACCCGAACCTCAACGCGCTGGTATTACAACCTATCTGTCCGCATACCCTGAGCAGTCGGCCATTAGTAGTCACCGCCGAGTCGGAAATCGATATCACCGTGACCGAGCGCAAGCCGGTATCAGCACAGATGGTCTGCGACGGACAGGTTTATATCGATCTGAATAATGACGACATCATTCGAGTTAAGCGCCACAACCGGACCATTCGAATTCTGCACCCTTCAAACTACGACTATCATCGGATTCTGCGCGAAAAATTAAACTGGGGTTAGCTGCTCCGCAAAGCCACCCTCGCCTTCAGTAAGTGCTCTAAAACCGGCCCATGTGCCTTTCCAGATAACCCGACATATATTCAAGGACGTATTGCTGCTGTTTTCCGGGCACCCGAGTCGGGGGTTCTGTGATTTGAGCCCACACAGGAACGTTTATCACCGTCTCTGTGGGAGGTAATCACCAAAGCACGGCGCATTAGATGTCGGTATAATCTTTCACTGCTGACCTTGTTTGTAATTACTGTGTTGATGGAATGTTAACGTCACTTCAAGTCAATAATTTCGCCATCATCACCAGCAGCACGCTGGACTTTAACCAGGGCATGACCACGCTGACCGGCGAGACCGGTGCCGGCAAATCCATCCTGCTGGGCGCATTGGGCATGGTACTGGGTGATCGCGCTTCCCCCGGCGCCGTTCGCGACACCGCAGAGCGTGCCGAAATCACCGCAGTCTTCGATGTATCTGAAAGTCCTTCATCACAGGCATGGCTGGCAGATCACTCGCTGGATGAAGACAACGAATGCATTCTGCGTCGGGTCGTCACCAGGGACGGTAAATCGCGGGCATACGTTAACGGTACACCCGTCACTGTCAGAAACCTTCGGGAGCTCGGCCAGTTACTGGTAAACATTCATGGCCAGCACGATCACCAACTGATCACGCTACCCGACACTCAGCGGGTCATTCTCGACGACTTCGGCAACACCGCTTCGCTGTTGAAATCAGTTGGCGCGATATGCGACCAATGGCATGAAAAACATAAAGAACTCGCCGACGTAAAACAAAAACTAAGCGCTCGAGGCGACCGGCTGGACACACTGCGTTATCAGCTTCAGGAGTTCTCTCAACTCGACTTCAAAGCCACCGACTTCAGCGCTATCGATATCGAACACCGACGGCTGGCCAATGCCACAGAGCTCAAGTCCTATTGCGAACAGGCGATGGATCTGCTTCAGGATGGCAACCATGCAGCACTGACTCAACTGGCAGAAGCGCAACGCTGCATCGAAGGGCTAACCGAGCAAGACAAATCAGCCTCTGAAATAAGCGAGCTATTGTCCGGCGCGCGGATTCAAACGGAAGAAGCGATAGACTCTCTACGCCACTACGGCAATACAATTGAACCGCATCCCGAACGTCTGCAGGAGCTTGACAACATCCTGTCGCTTGCACACCAGCTGGCCAAAAAACATCAGGTTGATTTGCCTGAACTGGCGGAACTGGCCGGACGGCTTCAGCAGGAAATGGAATCACTGGAGTCGATTGATGGATCCATGGGAAATCTGGAAGCCGCCCTCGACAACATTCATAAAGATTATCAATCAGCGTGTCGGAAGCTCACAAAAAAACGTAACGCTGCTGCGAAACAACTGACCCGACATCTCACCAGTGCAATGCAGACACTCGGTATGAAAGGGGGTCAGTTTGAAATAAAAATCACCCCCAGAAAGCTCGAGCAGCCTGCACCCTCGGGCGTTGATCAAGTCGTCTTCCACGTCAGCGCTAATCCCGGTGCAGCATTACGCCCGATGAGCAACGTCGCCTCCGGCGGCGAACTATCCCGCCTCAGCCTGGCGGTACAGCTGATCGCCTCTAAACAAAATCAGGTGCCGACGCTAATATTCGATGAAGTCGATACCGGTGTCGGAGGTGGCGTAGCTGAAACCGTCGGCCAGCAATTGCGACAGCTGGGCAATCGGTGCCAGGTACTTTGCGTTACCCACCTTCCACAGGTTGCTGCTCAGGGCCATCATCATATTCGGGTAGCCAAAAAATCCAGTGACAACAAAACACTCGCAGAGTCGAAACTGCTTTCAGAAAAAGAAAGACTCGAAGAAATTGCCCGGATGCTTGGCGGTGTAAAAATCACCCGTCGAACACGCGAGCATGCCAGCGAAATGCTCGATGCAGCCCGTAACGCCGACGAGCCGGTTACCGGATAGCAAATCACGCCGATAACCGCTGCCGCTATTGTTACCATGGCGACTTGCCTACAGACTCATCGGATATGACTGCCTCGACAACAAAACGCCTGCTTTTAATTCTAACCATCTGCGGCAGCCAGTTAATGCTTGCAGGCTGTGGCTCCTGGTGGTTGCCCAGAGCACACAAAATAGATATTCAACAGGGCAACGTTCTACCTGATGACGCAATTGCCGATGTCACCGAAGGATTGTCCCGCAGCGAAGTCATCGGGCTGCTCGGCAGTCCGGTAGCCAACAACCGCAACAACCCCAACCGCTGGGACTATATATACAGCCGCAACAAAGCCGGCGACAAACCCGACGCTAAACGTCTGACTTTGTACTTTGACAGCGACAGAATCGTACGAATTGAAAAAGACGGGTTCGACACTGTCGACAAGTAACGACACAATCCGGGTAGAAGTGGTCTACCCGTTGCCGCACGAACAAACAGTATACGAGCTCACCCTGGAGCGGGGAGCGACTGTCACCGATGCACTACGCGAATGCGGGCTATTCGATAAAACATTCGACGACAAGTCTCTCAATGTCATCGAGCACCAAACACCGATTGGCATTTATGGTGAGCGCGTTAGCTACGACGATATACTCGAAGAGGGTGATCGTGTAGAAGTGTATCGAGCCCTGGTCATCGATCCAATGGAAGCTCGACGTGCCCGTGCTCAGCAGCAAAAGAGCACCTCAAAAAAACGCTGACGCGCCTCATTTTCCCCACAGCACCTGTTGCCCGGCAGTGTGCCTGGCTATTTGTACACTGTGTTTGCACGGGCGACAAACGCATCAACCATACGGGCACAGATTTCATTGAATACCGGGCTGAGTGTTTTCTGTAGTAAAAATCCGGAAAACTCAAAGTCAATACTAAAGCTCACTTTACAACCCAGCTTTTCTATCTCTTTAAATTCCCATCTCCCGTTCAGCGCCTTGAACGGTCCGTCGACCAGCGCCATGGTGATGACGTGATCGTCTGCCAGCTGGTTGCGTGTGGTAAAACTCTGCGAAATCGGACCTTTGCGTATTTGTACGCAGGCTACGTAAAAGTCGTCCCCGCGTTCCAGCACCTGCGAGCCACCGCACCAGGGTAGAAACTCCGGATAGGAATCCACATCGTTGACCAGTGCATACATTTGCTGTGCGCTAAAAGTCACCAGTGCACTTCTTTCAAGCGTCGGCATAGTTTTCTTAGGGGTTGGGTTATACTTGCGATGATAGAGGGGGCAGGAACAGCCATCGGCAGGATACACTGTCACACGCCGGGCTGTCAGACCCACTTCCCTGATCTTTGTGCGATTAGCCGTTTTTCAACGGTTTGCGCACCGCCCTGGTGCCGATTCATCAGGCGGACAGCCCAGAGAGCAAACAGCCTGAAACCGTTGCAGTGAAAACCGGCTCAGCAGCGCTAAAAGTAGAATTCGAAGACAATGGCCAAACCCAAAAAAAAGAAAAAAGGCGATAATTCAGCGCGCATTGCCACCAACAAAAGAGCGCGTCACGACTACCTGATCGAGGATACCTACGAAGGCGGACTGGTCCTTGAGGGCTGGGAAGTAAAAAGCCTGCGTGCCGGCCGCGTACAGCTGACTGAAAGCTACGTCATGATTCGCAACGGTGAAGCCTGGCTCTACGGGTGCCACATCACTCCGTTGTTATCAGCATCTACTCACGTCGTGGCAAAGCCATTGCGTGATCGCAAAATTTTGCTGCACCGCGCTGAGATCGGTAAGCTGATCGGGCAAGTGGATCGCAAGGGTTACACGCTGGTGCCACTGAGCCTTTTCTGGAAGCGTTCGAAAGTCAAACTGGATATCGGACTGGCCAAAGGCAAGAAAACGCATGACAAACGCGCCAGTGAAAAAGAACGTGACTGGAATCGCGAAAAAGCGCGAATTATGAAAAACGGGTAGCGGTGGCGGCCTGGTTACCGGGAGGCCGCTTCCAGCTGTTGCCAAATGCAGCCGTCAGACGAATCGTTCTGCAGTTTTTCCAGCCAGCGCTGATGTGCGGCGAGCTCTTCTTCACTGGCCTTCAGCACCGGGGTTTGCGGATAGCTGGCAGGGTCGATTTTTATCACGGTATCCGCACCCGCAGAGGCAGTGTCGAGCTCAAACTCGATGGCCGACTGTCCGCCTGTCATCGCCAGATACACTTCGGCGAGTATTTCAGAATCGAGCAACGCGCCATGCAGTGTTCGACGTGAGTTATCTATGCCCAGCCGCTTGCACAACGCATCGAGCGAATTACGCTGCCCGGGATACTGACGTCGAGCCAGCTCCAGTGAATCAGTGACCTCAATACAGCTGATGTCCATGCGGGTATTTGCCGCACAAAGACGAAACTCGTAGTCGAGGAATGCGACGTCAAAAGCGGCGTTATGAATAACCACTTCAGCGCCTTCAACGAAATCGAGAAAACCGTCAACAATTTCACCGAAGCGAGGTTTGTCAGTGAGAAAATCTTCAGTGATACCGTGGACTTCAAGCGCTCCGGCATCAATCGCCCGGTCCGGCTGAATGTACACGTGATAGTGGCGTCCTGTGAGTCGACGATTGACTATCTCAACCGCGCCGATCTCAATAATGCGATGCTTCTGCGACACTTCCAGGCCAGTGGTTTCAGTGTCCAGAACCACCTGCCGCAAATGGCGACTCGGTTCCAATGGCATTCTCTCTGGTTAATGGCTGACAGCGCCACAACAGCGGGCGCCGGGCATAGTCACTTAGCTTGTTATTACTTTTTGCTGTCTTTATCGTGCCGGTCAGCGTTTACGCGTGCCGCCACTCGACTGGCATGTTGAGCAAACGCACCATGCACCAATCGCCCACGTGGCTGCAGCCATTGCTGGCGCGACATCGTCATCGGGATGGTTTGTTTTCTCGCATGAATCAGATACACGCCACCCGCAAAACCGAGTACTCGCTGCGCCTTTTCCAGGAAACGGGTGGATGACAACAATCGCGATCGATCTACCGGTGGTCGCAAAAACACAGTCTCGGTGGCGACTACTCTGAAACCAAGCACCGACAACCAGTCTTCGATTCTGGCGCGGCTGTAGGTTTGCCCGGACCAGGGCACTGAACGCCCGACTGCACGACGCAAACCGAACTGACTGTATGGATTAAACCCCATGATCAAAAGGTGTCCGTCTGCTGTGAGAACGCGATCAGCCTCACGCAGTGCGCCATGCGGACTCTCACAAAACTCCAGTGAATGAGGGAAAAACACCAGGTTAACGCAGTTATTGCTGATCGGCAGATGCTCGAGCTCACCGGTAATATGGCTGCCTGAATCTTCCGCACAACTATCAACCACTATTCTGCGATGTAACCCGGCGCTGGCCAGCAGTTCTCTGTCCGGCGCAATCTGCCCGACCTGCACACCCTGATAACCGAATATTCCCGGCAGAATATCATCGAATTTGTCGGACACGACATCGAGCACCGCCTGACCCAGCGTCGATTCGTACCAATTGCGCAGCACCGGCTGGGCTTCGAGCCACGGTGGCGAAATTTTTCTGAAATTAACCATACGTTGAATATACTCTATTGCAGGGAGCATTGTCTTCGCGCGAGGCCGCAATGGCATAAGAATGCCCGCAAATCGACCGCGCGCTTGTTTTATACTCATCCACCACACAAGTTCAACTAATCAGTTTATATGAGATTTCCGGCAATCATAGTTGCGGTTCTGGCGCTTTTTATCAGCGTCAACACCGGTTCTGCCGGCAACTCCGGAGCACCTCTGGTCGATAGTCCACTGGGCAAAGCCCGTTTGGCCAGAGCGGAACTTGAACGCGCCATTGCCGATCTCACCAGCCGCAGCGGACCCCCGGGTGCTTATATCGACACCCGCTCCGCAATTTTACCTGTCAACGTTGTCCAGCATAGCTTGTGGCAAAGGCTGCAGTCCCGTCTGGAGTTTGCGGGCATTGAGCATCCGCATATTGACGAGCAGATTGAATATTTTCTCGGCGGTCTGTTTTCGTTGCAGCGCAATCTGGCCGACGCGCAGCCGTTCCTGTATTTCATTGTTGATGAAATTGATCGTGCCGGGCTGCCGCTCGACCTGGCTTTGTTGCCACTGATTGAAAGTGCCTACAACCCGCACGCTAAAAGCGCACAGGATGCGGTGGGTGTCTGGCAGTTTATCGAAACAACGGCCAGAATTTTCGACCTTCCGGTAAACCCTGAATACGATGGACGAAAAGATGTAGTTGCTTCGACTCGCGCCGCCATCCGATATCTCAAAAAGCTCAATCGCACATTCAACGGTGACTGGCTGCTGGCAATGGCAGCGTACAATACCGGCCCGAGCAACGTCCGCTCAGCGATGTCAAAAGCAGAGGCTGCCGGACTGGATCCCACTTTCTGGAATTTACGACTCGCTACCGAAACCACCAACTACGTACCCAGAATACTGGCTGCGATAAAAATCTTTGCCTCACCCCAACAATATGGCTTGCAACTCCCCGATATAGAGAATCGCAAGGCCATTGAGTCGGTCTCGGTCGGGCGGCCGATGCGCTTTTCAGATATCGCCCGGGTGATTGGCACAAGTGTGGATACCCTGGAGGCACTGAACCCAGGACATCAGGTAAAAGAAATTCCGTCCGGCGGTCCCTACCGCATTACCTTGCCCGTAAAGACTTCAGCGCGACTGATCGCTGAGCTCGAAGACGATAAGCTGGGGCCGGTAGACGCCGCGTCCACTGACAGATTGCTAAGCGACGCATCACAACCCAATGAGGATCCGAAATTCCGTGTGGTTCCCGATGCGTATCTGCCTAACGCGTTTTTCTCCCAGCCGTTCAAACCCTACAAAAAATACGTATACCAGTCTCACCTGGTACAGCCCGGCGAGAGCCTTTGGAAAGTTTCACGCAAGCTGGATACCGACGTCGATACTCTGGTTGACTGGAGCGGTGACAGCGAAAAGTCTCTGCAGCCCGGTGATCGGCTTATAGTAGCGTATATTGACGAAGAGACACCCGCCGATGTCGAGCAAAAGCTGTTGAACTATCGGGTCAGCCCTAACGACACCTTAATCTCAATCAGCGATAAGTTCGAACTCAGCATCAGCGAGCTGAAAAAATGGAACCCGGCCTTGTGGCGTAAGAACCACCTGCAGGCTGGACAGTCGATTAAAATTCCAGTCGTCACCTCATCAGGCCTCTAAAAAAGCCTGTTGCCAGATATCTCTCCGGGTGATTCGCATTCAGACAGTGGCTGCATAGCGTTTGTATCCGGCGAATTGGCAGTTTTATAGTATCTGCCTTCCACGCTCCCTTATTTTATCTGCGCCAGAATCATCACCTGATCAGCCATACCGTTCCAGCTGGTGTTCCAGCAATGTAAAAATGGCGCTCCCGGCAAACACTTCTGTATCGAAATATTTACAATCTGCCCGAAAGGTGGCGTCTGTGCTAGTGTCTGCGGTTAATTGCGAAAATGACGATCGCCGCCATGCCCCAAATAATTATCACCGCTGAGACCGGCGAATCAACGTCACTCGGCCTGTCAGAAGAGACAGTCACCATTGGTCGTCGTCGCGACAATTCACTGTGCCTGCCGCACCTGTCGGTCAGTGGTTTCCATGCACGGGTTGTTTCTGAATCCGGCTGCCTGATCATCGAAGATCTCGACAGCACCAACGGTACGCTGGTCAATGGCCGGAAGATCAACCGTCACGTCCTGCTGCACAGTGACGAAATTACGATCGGCACTTATCAACTCAAATACTCGGAGACTTTTACCAGTACACCACCCCGCCCCGACGACATGAAAAACGTCACGCCGATGCGACCGGTAGCACCGATTGTCGATCCGGATATAGAGCAGATCATTTCTGAAGTAGCGGCTCTACGCGTGGCGTCGGGCAACAAAACGGGCTCGATGCTGCCATTGCAAAAGCCCCTGACAACAGTAGGTAAATCAGGCGGGGATATCGGTGCCATTGCCAGAAAAGACACAGGTTATTATTTTCTGCCAATGAACGCCCACACTCAGCCCATTAAACACAACGGCAAGGGCGTGACACCACGTATCGAAATCAAACTTGCCGGTGGTGACTTTATCGAAATTGGCGGTGAATACCTGGAGTTTGTGTACCCGTACTACAGTCAATAAACTATCCAGACCCACGGATGTAAAGATCTCTCCCTGTCGGAGAGGCATGGGCATTACTCCATCACTAATTCGATGTAACGCTTACCCGCCAGGATTTACAAAGCGTGCCGGTATGCCCGTATTGCGGGTATATGCACTGCCATCTCTTCGCCCTGAGATAATCGCCCCTCTCTTTCTACCCAGGCAGTTACACCACGCCTGCCTGTGGCATGTTTAACAAAGTACTTACCGCGTTGCGGGTAATGACGATCGATGACTTTGGCCGGGTGCACACACGGTTCATTTTCCATATCGACCACCAGTGACACACCACCTTCAAAAATTAACCGGGTAGACGGTGGCAGACTAGTGAAATCCGGCACCCCGGTAACACAAAGGTTTGCGCCCAGCCAGGCAGGTTCAACCGCAGGAATCTCAAGCAATCCGGCGACTATCTGCAGCTCTTCTTCAGACACAATAGAGATCTGCCGGGTGTTGCGGATAATAGTACCCGGCGGATACTGCCCCTTTACCCGAACACAGGACTCACGCGTAAGACCACTATGTGACTCCCCGTCAAAGCCGGCAAAGCTCACCGCCGCAGAATCCACCGGTTCACTGGTGATCTCATTTTCTGCCGATCGGTGCAGCAGCAGTTCATTAACCTTACCGCGCAATCCTGTGGTCTTCAGAATAGCCATAATAAATGTCCTGTAGCAACAGCAGCGATCCTAACAGACACAGACGATTAACCCGATATCAAATCACCAGAGACGTAATGCCAGCCACAAATCTTCAGCGCAGGCATTGCTCGACGGCCTAGCGGGTAAAGCGGAACGATATGCTCACCTCAGGGGCGACAAACTCATCCTGTCCACCAACACCGACGCCAAAATCTCTGCGATCGATCGTGAATGTTCCACTAAACTCGTCCGCTTCGCGTTGCAGGGTGAAAGCAACCTCTTTAGCCACATCGCGAATGGTCAGGCTGCCATCAACCTCATACACACCATCAGCAGTTTTAGTGATTGACTGTGAGGCAAAAGAAGCAAGTGGAAATTCACCGGACGCAAACCACTCTGCGGTCACCACTGTCGCATCGACCTGACTGTCACCGGTTGAGATACTCGCCGTGTTGACAGACGCACTTAACACAGCGTCACTCAGCTTCGCATCATCGAGCATCAGCGAAATCTCATGCACTTCAAAGACGCCGTTCAACGGCTCACCCATTTGTGACGCAGAAAAACCGACTTGGCTGGTTGCCGCTGCCACCGCGCTGCTCTCGCCAGCCGATGCATCATCCACCATGCTTTGCCGATCGGTATAACCAACAAGACCGATGACGCCAGCAGCTGCGATCAGCACCCCGAACAACAAACCGCCATACTGATCTGCGGGAGCGATCGTCATTCTGGACATCAAGCCGTCTTTTATCCAGAACTGATGACGCATCGCCGCTGCCGCATGGCCCAGCGCAAGCGCAATTAACGCATTCGATAGCCAGAAGTGAGCACTATGGAAGCGACCTTCCCACAACGCTTTATCGGCAATATTTTCCAGCCAGGGAATATGTGGCCAGGGGATAATTCCGAACAGTTCAGTAGCGAGGTTTAATGGAGAAGCAGAGACCAGCGCCCAGCCGGTTAACGGCATCGCCAGCATTAACGCATACAGCCCCAAATGACCTGTAGCGGCCACAAAACGTTCAAACCACCCCATATGAACGGGTAATGCAGGTGGCTTATGAAAGAGTCGCCAGACGATTCTGAACAACACCAGCAACAGTACGGCAATGCCGAACGACTTATGCCATTGGATCAGGGTAAAACGCAGTGGATCATCAGATTCAAGTGACTCAGACACCTTGGCAACAATAATCAGACCGATGATTGCCAGTGCGATTAACCAATGCAGCCCTACCGCTATGGAACTGTAGCGCGCATTGTGATTTTCTTTCGCCATTGTTTTACCGTGCTTATCGAGGCTGCTCGTCCGGCCTGAGTATAGTTTTTATTCAAGGGCCACACACGGTGATTCAGGATTACTGCATTTTAAGTTACTTTCCATGAGGATAAGGCAGCCGCATGCTGCCTTATCCCGTTGACAGCCTAGCTTCCCTGTAACAACTCTGCTTGAACTTCAAGTTTTACTTCATCACTAATGTATGGAGCGTTGGCACCAAGCCCCCATTGCGAGCGCTTCAGACCACCATAGCCAGTGATACCGACAACAGGCTTACCGGCCATTGGATGCATCATCGCACCGTTCACAGTGACTTTGAGGGTAACCGGATGCGTTTCGCCTTTGATTGCCAGGTCACCGGTTACATCGTAAGTACCGTCGTCATTTACAGCGACCGCAGTACTTTTGAAGGTGATATTAGGGTTGTTTGCTGCGTCAAACCAGTCACCACCGGTGATGTGGTCGTGCCATATATCCGAGCCGGTAACCACACTCTCAGTAACGATATCAAGAGACACTGTGGTGTTTGCAGGGTTCTCGGTATCGAGCTCCATCGAAAGCTTGAAATCTTCAAAGCCAAGCGTCGGGTTCGACAACCCCAGATGGTTGTATTGAAACCGGATGTAAGCGTGAGTCGGATCGACGACGTAAGTCCCGGAGGGAACCGCTGACAAATCAGCAGCGGATACAGAACCGGCAAAAAGTGAGGCTGCAAGAATAAACGGGGTTAGTTTCATTGGACAGTACCTGATATAAAGCCACAAGAGAGAGACGTCACACGATGACGCTGAAAATTAGGACCCGGAAACCGCCAACGGGTTCAACGCAACAAAATCCATACACACCGGCGGATTGTTTTGTAGTTTGGGGCAAAATGATACAAATACAACTGAATAGATCTAAGCGGGGGTTGAAAAAACACTTAGACGAAGCTGAAGCCGTTACATTCACCCGCAAATTGGTGTTTATCACCTGCACGACAACACATGCTCCCGATCAACTGACTCAGCGCTTCAGCACTGATTAGCCCGAATTTTTCTGCCAGCGATGCTACCGATCCATGAAAATCACCAAAATTGAAACACTAAGAGTAACGGCACACCCCAACATTCTGTGGGTTCGGGTATTCACCGAAGACGGCATTGTCGGCCTTGGTGAAACCTGGTTTGGTGCTGCCACCGTCGAGTCCGATATTCATGATCGGATAGCACCGGCAATTCTGGGTGCAGATGCCCGGAGAACCGAGCACCTCAACCGTCTCATGCAACCCTACGTTGGCTTCTGCGGTACCGGGGCGGAAATTCGCGCGCAGTCTGCCGTCGATGTAGCGCTGTGGGATATCACCGCACAGGCACAAGGAGTACCGTTATATCAATGCCTCGGCGGTGCGACACGACAGTCCGTAGCACTCTATAACACCTGCGCCGGCCCTGACTATGTGTCGCAGACCAGTGCTGTACATCCCGACAATTTCGGCACAACTTCGAACAAAAAGGAATACCAGGATCTTACTGCGTTTATGCAGTGTGCCGATGAGCTCGCATCCTCACTGCTGGATATGAACATTCAGTCAATGAAAATCTGGCCATTTGATTTTTCACAGGGCGCTGCCAACGGCATGGACATCTCCACCGCCGACCTCAAAAAAGCATTAATCCCGTTTGAAAAAGTACGCGCCGCACATGGCGATAAAATGAGACTCAAAGCCGAGCTCCATGGTCTGTGGTGTTTAAGTGCCGCCCAGAAAATATGCAACGCACTGGAACCTCTCGATATCGACTGGGTAGAAGATCCAATCTGGATGGACCACTGCGACCAAATTGCCAGACTCACCACCACCATTCCTACCGCCGGAGGAGAAACCCTTGGTGGTCTGGGACAAATTCGAACGCTCATTGACACTGCTGATATCACTACACCTATTATCGATGTCACCTGGGGTGGAGGCGTAACTTTTGCGCGCAAAGCGGCGGCAATCGCTGAAGCACACACAAAAACGATCGCGTTCCACGATTGCTCGGGACCGGTAACCCTGACCGCATCAGTGCACCTTGCCATGGCTGCCTCCAACGTTCGCGAGCAGGAATTTACCAGAGCCTTTTACTACGGATGGTACGGTGATCTGCTCAACCAATTGCCGCCCGTTAATAGCGGCTACATCAGCGCTCCGCCGGGTATCGGACTGGGGGTTGAACTACATGAGTCAGTTGTAAAGCAAGCCACCACACGAAGCAGTGTGCTTTAAACAACATAAAGAGTTTTAAGTGCAGAAAGTGGAAACTATCCGTTCCATACGCGGTCAATTGAAACATTGTTACTGACCGCGTAGAAAAAGCCATGGCAAGTATTAAAACCAAAGTCGTATTCGATGGCAGCCTGGGAGTTAAACTTGCTGGCCTGCTCGAAATGCCATCACAACCACCCCTGGCCTATGCGTTATTTGCCCACTGCTTCACTTGCGGTAAAGACATAGCAGCAGCATCACGCATTTCCCGCGAACTGGTTGCACAGGGCATCGCCGTCTTTCGCTTTGACTTTACCGGACTGGGTAACAGTGACGGCGACTTTTCCAACACAAACTTCACCTCCAACGTGCAGGATCTGATCGCCGCCGCAAAGCACCTGGAAGAACACTACGAATCACCGTCTCTACTGATCGGTCACAGTCTGGGTGGAACCGCAGTATTGAACGCAGCAGGCAAACTGAATGGAGTGCGCGGCGTAGTGACCATCGGCTCACCGGCAGAAGCAGACCACGTACTGCATCAATTCGCCTGCGACATAGACAACATCGAACGTGACGGTCAAGCCGAGGTTACGCTGGCCGGAAGAAAGTTCAATATCAGAAAGCAGTTTATTGATGATCTGCGCAGCAATTCTGTGCAACACCTGGCTTCACTGAAAAGTGCGCTGTTGGTCATGCATTCACCAACAGATAATGTGGTCGCTATTGATAATGCCGAAAAAATTTATGTGGCTGCAAAACACCCTAAAAGTTTCGTCAGTCTGGACAATGCGGATCATTTGTTGAGCAACAAACAGGATTCAAAATACGTTGCCGCCACAATCGCTGCCTGGGCTTTGCGCTATATTCCGAACACAAACACAGCGCCAACTGCAATACCATCGGTAGAAAAAGGCCATGTGATTGTGAGCGAAAAAGACAAAGTATTCACACAGGATATATTTACTCACTCGCATCACTGGCTTGCAGATGAACCCGCTACTGTGGGTGGCGCCAATCTTGGCCCTGACCCATACGCACATCTTTTAGCGGCACTGGGTGCGTGCACATCAATGACTATGCGTATGTATGCCAATCGCAAAAAATGGCCGGTGGATCAAGTAAGCGTTGAGCTCTCTCACAACAGGGAACACGGTGAGGATTGCGCCAACTGCGACGAACAGCACCCTCAAATTGATGTGATCAATCGTACCGTTACTATAGAAGGCGACCTGACCGACGAACAGCGACAACGAATGATAGAAATTGCCGATCGCTGCCCGGTACATAAAACGCTGCATGGAAAAATCGATATTCGCACCACAGCCGCAAGCCACTGACTCCGTCTAACAGAACACTCAGCCCTGCCCCTCAACGAGGTCAGAGCTTATGCAGATAAACAGGGGTGAAATCAAAAAGGCTTTAGCACTACCAACAGTACGATAAAAATCAATAGAACAAACGGCAGCTCATTAAGCATCCGCAGTTTATTAACCGACACGTCAGCAGTACCTGCATCGACTTTTTTACCGATACTGACAAACAAACCGTGCAGCGCTGTCATCCCCAGCACCAGTAACAATTTAACCCACATCCACCGACCAGATGCGATAGCCGGATTCACAACCACCATCGCAATACCAAACCCCCACACGGCCAGCAGACTCGGTGTCAGTATAATTCGTCGCAACTGAGCAGACGCTGTTTTCATGGTTTCAAACAAGGGCTCACCCGGGGCTGCCTTCACCTGATGCAATTTATAGCGAGGATAGACCAGCAGGCTGGCCATCCACGAAACCACAAATATTATGTGTAAAGCCTTAAGCCACAAATACAGCATCAGGCAAGTTTCACACTGGTATTGCCGAGTGCGGCACCTATCGCTGACGGAGTAGCAAGTACTTCAACTCCTGCGGCTTCCAGCGCCTGCTTTTTAGACTGGTACGTGCCTTTATCACCCATCACAATCGCACCGGCATGCCCCATTTTTTTGCCGGGAGGTGAGGAACCACCGGCGATAAATGCCGCCACTACCGGCTTCTTCATAGTTGCAGCATATTCAGCGGCCTCCTCTTCCATAGAACCGCCGATTTCACCAACCATAACTACCGCATCGGTTTTTTCATCATTATCCAGCGCTACCAGTGCATCACGGGTGGTGGTACCGATAATCGGGTCTCCGCCGATACCACAGAATGCACTCTGACCATATCCTGCCTGAACGATGTTTAAACACATGAGTGTGCCGAGCGAACCGCTGCGCGATATGACACCGACGTTACCCGATTTGAAAATCGTGCTGTCAAAAGCCGGCATAAACCCGACAAAACACTCACCGGGTGTGACCAGACCCGCCGTATTGGGGCCGACAATCTGCACACCACGCTCTTTCGCTTCGGACATCATAAACATCACATCACGAACCGGCACATGCTCAGTCAGGCAGACAATCCTTTTACAGCCGGCGGCCATGGCGTCACGGGCAGCGGCAAGTACACCAAGCGGTGGTATAAACAAGATCGACACATCAAAGTGGGTTCCGGCGTTCATTGCATCAACGGCAGACGCATAAACCGGCACACCACAACACTGCGTACCTGCCTTCTTCGGATTGACACCACCGACTACATTCGTGCCGTATTCCTGCATTTTACCGGTCCAGAAACTGCCCTGCTTACCGGTGATCCCCTGTACCAGCAGTGCCTCGCTGCCTCTGACAATCATGACTTTGCCTCCGCCGCTTGAATTGCCGCCTGTATCGCTTCATCCATCGTCTCGAATGCCGTCATCCCCAGCCTGTCTGTCAGCATTTGTCTTGCTTCGATGGAGCCTGTCCCATGGATGGAAAAGAACACCGGGATATCGGGCTTGAGTTCCTGCCAGGCATTTATAA
This sequence comes from Chromatiales bacterium, assembly GCA_020631335.1. Lineage (GTDB taxonomy): Bacteria > Pseudomonadota > Gammaproteobacteria > Granulosicoccales > Granulosicoccaceae. The sequence continues at coordinate 1,170 of JAHDHK010000049.1, read as the reverse complement.
CCCCTTCAGTCATCACATCGGTACGGGCGAACGCACCGCAGAAATTAACGACAAGACTGTTGATCTTGTCGTTGTCTATCATCAGCTTCAGGGCTTCCGTCGCTTTCGTATAAGCCTCACCACCGATCTCGAGAAAGTTCGCCGGACTGCCGCCATAATGGGTAATGACGTCCATCGTCGTCATCGTCAGTCCCGCACCATTAGCCAGCACTCCGACTGATCCTTCCAGATCAATGTATTTTAAATCCAGCTGCTGCGCTGCCAGCTCCCGTCCGGTGAGTTTCTCCGGTGTACCGGATAGCGATAACTCCTGCTGCCTTTTTATCGCTGAATCATCAAGGGTGAACTTGCAGTCAAGTGCCAGTAACGAATTATCATCCAGTACCGCCAGCGGATTAATCTCCAGCAACTCGGCGTCGTTATCTGCATATGCCTGGTAAAGCTTCACCAGTAACTCCGCGAGGTCATCATGTTGCGAGGCGTCAACCAGCGGCGCGACCAGTGCTTTTGCGTCATCGGTACTCAGGCCGTGCCTGACGTCAATTGGAATCTGTCTGAGTCGATCAGGTTGTGTCTGCGCTATTTCTTCGATGTCCATCCCGCCCTGATCAGAAAACATAAGCAGCGGGCCTTTTGAGGCAGCGTCATTCAGGATCGCCGCATAGTATTCAGCGGCAATCGATGCACACTGCTCAACGAGCAGTTTCTCGACGGTGTATCCCCCTATTTCCATGCCGAGTATTTTTTCTGCTGCGGCCTTTGCTTCAGCAGCACTGGTGGCTCTGACAATTCCACCGGCCTTGCCGCGTTTGCCAGTGGGCACCTGCGCCTTCACCATCACATCGCCAAGTTTTTCAGCAGCAGCGCCGGCCTCATCCACAGTCGCTGCCATTGCTGAACCCGGCACCCTGATACCGGCTTTGGCCAGCAAAGGCTTGGCCGCAAACTCTTCAAAATTCATTTGTTAGTTTTCCAATTTCCTAAAACCGATGGGCCGGCCCGCAGCGCTGCTCCACTTGCTGCACATCCGCCCGTCCAGCCAAAGCCACTAAGCACTGCGGTACGCTTACAGCCGACGCTTATACTATTGTCCACAGTAGAGCGTGTTGAATGATAACGCACCGCATATACACAAGCCCCTGCCAGCTTATTGTTTACCTGCCGTACTTT
>JAHDHK010000048.1 GCA_020631335.1 Chromatiales bacterium | reverse complement strand
CAGTCAATACCAACAGTTCAGCAGCACACTGGATAAAAATTTCTTCGGTAGTTTTTTCTAACGGCACTACACACGGGTGCCGTCTCCAGTCCCGCGCGATAGATCACCGGAAATGTAATAGGCAATCAACCCTCCGGTCACGGCACCAATCAAGTGTCCTTCCCACGACACCCCCGACTGCGTTGGCAGAACCCCGTATAAGAGCGTTGATCCGTAAACCACCGCAACCCCGATAGCAATAAGTGCCGACAACAACCTTTTTTCAAAAAAACCAGCGCAGACTAAAAACCCGACCAGCCCGAACACCAGTACACTGGCACCGATATGTATTGCCTCGCGACCGAAAATCCAAAGCCCGATACCAGCGATTAGAGAGATAAAAACCACGATATCAATACTATTGGCGCGCGAACCGGCCAGCAGCAGCAACAAAACCACCAGCGGTACACTGTTGCTGGTAATGTGGCTCCAGTCTGCGTGTAAAAATGGCAGCGTCACGATACCCAGCAGTCCCTTGAACGATCGAGGGATCAGCCCGAAATTTTCAAGCGGCAATAAGCGGTCAACAAAAAAGACCACCCAGATCAAAGCCACGAAAAGGGCTATCCAACGTATATCGCTGGCGACTGAGTGCACATGCTCAGTTCCACTCAATTTTCTTTTCATGCAGTTACCATTGCTGATGTTTACTTACAACGATTGTCACCCGGGTGTCGGGATAATGATCAATAGTTTGTTCCCGGACAATACTGACCAACCCGGCTCAGCTTGCGACCAGTAAATAAGTCGTTTTCATGAGAATTAAACGACAGAGTCGGCCGAACCACACACCGCGCTGAGAGCGGTGGCAACGTTAACTCGTTCTACAGTCATAGTAACAAATTTGCTATCAGCCGATATTCCTTTGAGCCATACAAAAATTCTACCTGTCAAGGCCATTGGAGAGTCGCGCGATGAAAGGCCTTTCGTCTACACTAGGCGCATGAAAACACTACTCGATCTGGCGCAAAAGCTCGACCGCAAAAAAATCACCAGTCAGCAACTGGTTCAGCACTGCCTTGAAAATATCAACGCACCTGATGGCGAAGGCAAAAACACATTCACCAGCGTGTTTGCCGAGCGAGCGCGCGCAGAGGCAGTCGCCGCGGACGTTGCCCGTCGCGAGGGAAGACATACCTCCCCCTTTACCGGGATCCCGTTGTCAATCAAAGATCTTTTCGATGTGGCCGGCATGGTCACCACAGCCGGATCACATGTACTGGATAAAGAACTGCCGGCTACTGATGACGCTACCATTGTGCAACGACTCAGAAATGCCGGCTTTATCATAATCGGTCGCACCAACATGACCGAGTTTGCGTACTCCGGTCTGGGCATCAATGCCCACTATGGCACACCCGCCAGCCCTTTCGATCGACAGACGCGACGCATACCCGGCGGCTCTTCCTCCGGTGGAGCGGTATCCGTCAGCGATGCGATGGCAGCCGCCACCATTGGCACAGACACCGGAGGTTCCACGCGAATCCCAGCGGCAATGTGTGGCATCGTTGGTTTCAAGCCTACCGCCGCGCGGGTGCCGCAACACGGTTGCATACCATTGTCGCCGTCACTTGACTCTATCGGACCGATGGCTAATACCGTCACTTGTTGCGCGGTGCTCGACACCGTCATGTCCGGTGGAGACAGCATCGAACTCACCCCGTATCCGCAAGTGGGACTGCGCCTGGGGGTTCTCGACGGTTTTGTGCTGGAAAACCTCGACACTGAAGTCAGCACTGCCTATCAACGTGTGCTCGAACAATTCGGCAAGCGAGGCATATTAACTAAAACCGTCAACCTGCCTGAACTCGAAAATTACCAGGCGCATGCTAATCGAGGCAGCCTGGTTGGTGGTGAGGCTTATGCATGGCACCAGCAGTACCTTGACGTCAGGCACGATCATTACGACCCGTGGGTGCGTGATCGTATAGAAGGAGGCCGGGCCTTTAGCGCCGCCGATTACATTAATACTGTCGCCAGGCGCGCCAGCTGCCGAAGCGCTACCCAAAAAAGGTGCATCGGGCTCGACGCACTGGTGCTGCCAACGGTGCCGATCGTGCCACCGTCCATTGCGGAACTCACGCAGAATCCGGATCTGTCCGCGCGGGTCAACCTGATGGCCCTGCGAAACACCTCTATCGCCAATACACTCGATGCACCGGCCATCTCTATTCCCTGCAACGCGCCGAACGCACCACCAGTCGGCTTCATGTTGCTGGGTAAACATGGCGAAGACGACAAACTCTTGTCAATAGCGCTCAGTCTCGAGTCAATGATCCGGCAAAGCTGATCAACCGTCCGGCGGTCGCCCGAAACTGCAAGAACCATCACGTGTGGCCGATACCTGACCAGATTAAAGTCAACGGCAGCCACACACGCCGGCGCGGGCAATGCGACCCCGTTTGATCAGCGATACAGGCATACTTTTTCATTAATGCCTGTACTAACAACTCATTCATCACCAAGAAGTCGAAGCATGGTATTCAGCGTATTTTTGAAAGGTCTCGCAATGGGGGCTGCCAATGTTATCCCCGGGGTATCCGGCGGCACCATTGCGTTGATAACCGGCATCTATGAACGCCTGATCAATGCAATTAAATCGTTTGATCTGCGTGCTGCAAAACTTTTGCTATCAAAGCAGTGGCAGGCATTCTGGACATCGACAGACAGCACTTTCCTGCTCGCTTTGTTCGCAGGCATCGGCGTCAGCATAGTCAGCCTCGCCAAACTCCTCGAATACCTGCTCGAGTCGCGGGAAACTCTGACGATGGCTTTCTTCTTCGGTCTTATCCTTGTCTCTATCTACTTCGTCGGCAAAACGGTAAGGCAATGGACCCCCACAGTCTGCATCATGCTGCTGATAGGGATTATCATCGCCGCCGGCATCGCTTTTCTGGCACCGGCCTCAGAGAACAGCTCGTTTTTTTACGTATTTCTTTGCGGCATTGTAGCGATGTGCAGCATGATTCTGCCCGGACTCTCCGGGTCATTTGTGCTGATCATTATGGGTAACTATGCACTGATCCTCGCCGCCATTGGTAATGCCGATCTGAATATTCTGATTCCACTGGCACTGGGTTGCATCTTCGGCATGATTGCTTTCTCTCACTTGCTTGCATGGATCTTCAAACACTTTCACGATCAGACTATCGCTATGATGACCGGCTTCATTGCAGGCTCTCTGCTTGTTATCTGGCCATGGAAGAACACGATTACCGAAATGATTGCCAGGGAAGACAAACCAGCCAAAGAAGTCGTTACTGGCTACGAGTGGTACCTACCGGCCGTGACAGACAGCAACACGCTGCTGGCCGCAGGCATAGCCGCTGCGGGTGGGTTTGCCCTGTTTGCGATGGAAAAGCTCGCCGCAAAAACCTCGTAACGCCCCTGCATTTACCGGGGCAAAGCAGTGGACGCCGGCTAAGCCGGTGCTGATGTGTGGATGGATTGATAATTCCATGCATCCAGTCCGCCCGGGGTAACACTACTGATGTCAGACATGCTCACCTTATAAACAAGCCAATGGCGTAACTCGCTGTTGTCAGGATTGAGCGTTCCCGCAGCAACAGCCGCTACTCACAGCGCCACAGTGGTTGCCAGCAGTGTTCACGGCAGCAACCTGCGTCTGTAAACAGGCTGCAATGCCAACAAGGCACTCCGCCTACAGCCATCACACACCCGGCGTGCACAGTTCACAAGAACTTAACCGTGCTCACGGCATTGCTGGCCCGTTTAGTGCAGACCCCACCCACACAAAATAAAGCTCCGACGATTTTATGGAGTTTTTTACCGGATTTACGTCACGGGCAACTACAAGATGTCAAATATCAGGCAGAGTCATCTATGATTCACCAAGACATGGCACAACCAGCCTTTAATAATCAGCCAGAACAAGCCGCTGCGATAAAACTTATCGGTGTCGGCGGTGGCGGCTGTAACGCCGTAGAGCATATGATCGGAGCCGATATTCACGGCGTCGATTTCACTCTGGTTAACACCGACGCACAGGCGTTGTCACGGTACAACCCGGATAACGTCATACAGCTCGGCAACACACTCACCCGGGGACTGGGTGCAGGTACCGACCCGGAAGTCGGCAGACTGGCTGCAGAAGAAGACGCCGATGTCATCGCCGCAGCCATCGGCGACACTGACATGCTGTTTCTGACCGCTGGCATGGGTGGCGGAACAGGTACTGGCGCTATACCGGTGATTGCCAGAATCGCACGGGAACTCGGTGTCCTGACCGTCGCGGTGGTAACCAAGCCCTTTGCGTTCGAAGGTGGCAAACGCCGTCAGGTGGCGGAAGTCGGCCTGGCCGAGCTTCGCAAGCATGTTGACTCATTAATTGTTGTGCCCAATGAAAATCTTTTGACGCATCTGGGCCCGAACATCAGTCTGATCGAGGCCTTTGCCGCTTCCAACGACGTACTGACAAACGCGGTCCAGAGCATTGCCGAACTGATCACCAATCCGGGTCTGATTAACGTTGACTTTGCCGACGTTAAGTCAGTCATGACAGAGACCGGTGAGGCTATGATGAGCACCGGACGCGGTATCGGTGAATACCGGGCACGCGACGCTGCCATCGCTGCGACCGAAAGCCCGCTGCTGGATGAAATCGATCTCAATGAAGCCCGCGGAATCCTTGCCAACGTAACCGCCAGCGACAGTCTGTCGATGGGTGAATTCCAGATCGTTGGTGACATTCTCGATCAGATCACCGCTGAGGACGCAAATGTAGTCATCGGCACAGTGTTCGATCCGGACATGAGTGATGAAATCCGCGTGACCGTAGTCGCCACCGGTCTGCAGACAAACAAACGTCAATCACCGCCACCGGCACCGACAGAAAAAAAGCCGGCCAGTGCCGGGTTCCTCGGTCTCGGAAACAATCGCAACTCGGGTATTCTCAAGCAAAAAGCAGATGAGCACGACGCGACGGTCAGGCAAAAAAATCAAGCCGGTCAACGACCTGTACCGAGCGAAGTTTCACACTATTCACACCCTGCCCCGCAACAACATGCCTATCAGGCGCCTGTAGATGAGCAGTCATATGATGAAGCACACTACGAAGCCCCCGTACCAACACAATCCCCACGGGAGGTGGTTTCAGCAGAACCGGAACTGAAGCTTTGTCAGGCTTGCGGCAATCGCCCCGACAACCACACTCACAATTGCCCGCTTAAAGACACAGTCACTGACTATCAACCTGTCGCAGCGGCTCCTGCGGCGCCAGTGAATGAGCCGACTGAAGTCAAATCGTTTCTGCTTGATGAACGCAACGGCCCCGATCAGATGTTGTCGCAACTGGAAGAAAAATCCAGCCGTCAGCGCAATTACGATACGAGTGAGTTTGATTCAGAATTCGCCAAACCCCGCTCAAGGTTCCACGGCGGAAAACGAAAATCCATCCGCAAACACATTGCGGGACTCGCTGCAGGCGCGGCGGTACTGGCTTCAGTTTTCTATATGGTGATCTCCAACAAGATGACTGTTGACGACACTTCACTGAGCAGCACCAAGGCTGTATCGACGGAACTGGCGGGACGCAAACTGCGAGACGCTCAGCAACGACTTAGCGGACTGTGACCACTGCCCCGATCTGTGGCCCGGGGCTAATTTAACAGCGCACAAAATAATGAATGTTAAACGGCAGTAGCACCCTTGCTGTCTGTCAGCGACTGTCTGTCATGGGCCGACACTTTATTTTTTTACTGACACCCGCGCAGACTCGCTCAAATACTGCGAATTTAGCAATAATCAGCTCCGCCACGGTGTCCGGGGAAACAAAGCCATAATCCCGCTTGCCGTCCGCCCGGGCTAAACTTGCGCCAGATCAGTGCCCTTTCGCCGCAGCCGCGCTACAATGCGCAGGCTAACCACCTACTTGCTGCGGAACCATTCAATGGGCAAAGAAAACAAACCTGTCCTGATCGATACCAATCCCGGTCGGAGCGCACAACCCTACGGCATTGCCAGAGAACTTGGCACCGATGAAGATCTCGTCCATGCACCTTCCATCGGTGTGATCGGCACCAAGGGAGACAGCCAGTGTTACCTGGGTGTACAGCGCAAAGTAGAAGCGATACACGAGAGACTGCGGCAGAGAATCGGCAAAGGCGAAGACCAGATCGCAATGCGCCTGGTGCAACCGGAATATACGGTCGCCACCTCCGACGGAATGCGTAACGGCACACGCGAAATGCGCTATTCGCTTATTGGCCGTGAAGTCACTAACGACACAGTCTGCGAGCATCTCAGCGCCAGTGGGCTCGAAGGCACTATCGCTGTAGTTGCCTGCGACAAACCACCAGTTGGCACCTTGTCGGCGCTGCTGGAACACAATCGCCCGTCAATTATTATGTCTGACGGTCCCATCCGACCCGGTCGTGACTCTGCCACCGAGCAGCCCATCGATATTGTTACCGGCTTTCAGGTAGCTGCCAATCCGGACCCGGATTATAAAAAACGTATTGCCAGAGAAGCCTGCCCGGGGTACGGCAGTTGTGGTGGAATGTTTACCTACAACACCATGCAAACCTTTATTGCGGTTGTTGGTATGCAACCGCTGCACATGGTCGCACCACCTTCAGATGACCCTGTTCGTATGAACGAATTTGCCGATGAACTCATTACTCACTTGTACGGCATGATTCAACGCGGTCACACACCACGCGACATAGTCGGCCGTGATGCCATTCGTAACGCGGTAATCGTTGCCATGGCTGTGGGAGGTTCTACCAACGTACTTCTGCATGCACCCGAAATTGCCAGAGCAGCCGGTTTCGAAAGCTTTGCAGACGAGATCATGTCACCGGAAGAGTTTAATCACCTCTCGCAAAATGTGGTACCGGTGCTGACCGATGCCCGCCCTTACGGCAACTACTCAATGGTTGATATCAATGAAAAAGGCGGTGTTCAGGCAATTGTGCAGGAACTCATGCAGGCCGGACTGCTCTATGGAGACACACTGACCTGTACCGGTGAAACACTGGCAGAACAAGTTGCCCGACTCAACCCGCCGGCACCGGATGGCACCGTCATCTACACGGTCGAACAACCTTATAAACCGACCGGAGGCCTGCGTGTACTTGGTGGCAACCTGTCGCCGGAATACAGCGCGGTCCTCAAACTGGCGGGTGTCGAAGGTGGCCTTGAAGACAATCTGTTTAAAGGGACGGCCAGACTGTTTGACGGTGAACGTGCATTGCTCGATGCGCTGGAACACGAACCTGACAGCTTTCAAAACCACGACATGGTCATCGTACGTTACGAAGGCCCCGGTGGCGCACCAGGCATGCCTGAAATGCTCGATTCAACTTCTCGCATCACCACTTTGTGCCGTGAACGGGATATCGTAGTCGCTCTAATGACTGATGCACGATTCTCCGGTGGTTCGGTCGGGCTGGTCATTGGCCATGTCGGCCCTGAAGCCGCTATCGGTGGTCCGATTGCGTTTGTCGAAGACGGAGACGAAATCGTCGTCGACCTCAACAGCAATGAAATAAACTGCACACAGCTTCAAGACGCGCAGGTGTTTGCATCGCGTCAGTCAGCCTGGGAAAAACAGGTAGCAGACAATGGAGGTATTCATCCCTCCTGCGGTGACGCTGATACCCGACTGCTCAATCGTATGCGAGAGTCAGCAGTGTCCGCTGTATACGGTGCAGGTATGCACCCGAATCGCAGCTTGTTCGTGCCAAAGAAGCGGGCTGCCGAGCAATCGGGATTTGTGCCTTCGAATAAATGGCGTGAAGGCTCAAAGAAGAGCTTCAACTAAAGAAAACACGGCAACCGGCCTTCGCAGAACCATCATCAGATTGTTCTCACGGCCGGTTGAACCTAATTCAAGGCACAGCAGTGTCACCGTGCCGGCGGGAACGCGCTCGATTTTTACTACAGCGCGACTGCGCCACTTTACCTACTCGTCGTCCTGTTTGTTATAACGCTGCTCAACGTCAAGCACCATGCGTCTGAATCGACTTTCATATCTTTGATCAAACTCTTCGCGTGAACAAAGCGTTTCGGGGTCGGTAAGTTTATCGGTGAACAGGATACCGTTTAAATGATCCATTTCATGCTGAAAGATACTCGCTGCAGCCCCGCACACCTCAAAATCAACCCGGTTAGCGTCACGGTCGTACGCTTGAACTCTGACCTTCGGGCAGCGCCGCACCACCCCGCGCAGTTCGGGAATGGACAGGCAGCCTTCATAACACTCAAAGCGATCTGTTGTTAAAAAAGTCACTTCCGGATTGATCAGTACCGTTAGGGGATACTCTGGTCGGTAAGGGTATTGCGGGTTCGGTCCGGCCTCAGCCACAAAGATCCTGTAGCTGCTGCCAACCTGATTAGCTGCTATTCCCGCCCCCTTCGCAGCACGTTTAGTTGCAATCAATCGTTCGATAAAGGTCTGAATTTCAGACGAATGTATCTGTGCCGGATCAACCGGCTCAGCAATCGCTCTTAATGCAGGGTGCCCTATTTGTACAATAGTGAAAATGTCGGTCAATGCGTCGCCCGTTATCTGGGTATTGAAGAGATAACTTACTCCGGAAGCCATTGCACGTATAGCGGATTTTTACCCTATGCTCGACACTGCGATTCCGTCACTACCTGTATCGTCGGTCGGATCACAGGTGTAAAGCCCTGCACTATGTATGAGATAATCGACTATCGTCAGCGCGGAGAGTGCCTGTGACCAAAGAAATATTCAGAAACGATGCCTATCAAAAACGCTGTACGGCTACAGTCACTGCCAATGACGATCGGGGAATTCAGTTTAATCAATCGGTATTTTACCCTGCCGGCGGTGGCCAGCCCGGCGACACCGGCACCTGTGTGATTAATGGCACGACACTGCACATCGTCAACACGGTAAAAGATCCCCAGACCAGTGAACAACTGCACATCATTGAAGATCAACAAGGCCTGCTGAACACAGGTGATACGGTTGAACTGTCGTTAGACTGGGCGCGTCGCCACCGGCTCATGAGAATGCACAGCTGTATGCATATGCTTTGCGCCGTGATTCCTGCCCCCGTCACTGGTGGCAGTATCCAGGATGGCCGTGGGCGGCTGGATTTCGATCTGCCCGACACTGTCGACAAAATGCAAATCACCGCACAACTCAACCAATTGATTACTGACGACTATCCCATGTCACTGCGCTGGATAAGCGATGAAGAACTTGCAGCCAACCCTGAATTAGTCCGCACTCTCTCAGCACCACCACCTACCGGTACAGGCACTGTCAGACTGGTTAACTTTGAAGGAATCGACTGCCAGCCATGCGGCGGAACACATGTCGCATCAAGCGCTGAAATTGGCCCGGTACTGGTTAAGAAAGTTGAAAAGAAAGGCAAAATGAACCGCCGCATAACTGTTGTATTTGATGACTGATTTCCCTATGACGCTAAATCTATTTGACACCTACACCCGGGAAGTACGCGAGTTCGTACCGATTAATCAGGGCGAAGCCAGCCTCTACTGCTGTGGACCGACCGTATATAACTATGCGCACATCGGAAATCTGCGCACTTACATTTTTGAAGATGTACTCCGACGCACACTTGAATTGAATGACTATCAGGTCAAACATGTCGTCAACATCACCGACGTCGGTCATCTGGTATCAGATGCCGATGACGGTGAAGACAAAATGGAGGCAGGTTCAGCCCGCACAGGAAAAACAGCCTGGGAAATCGCTCAAATATATACCGATGCTTTTATGGCCGACCTCGAAAGGCTGAATATCAAAACCCCGACGATCATGTGCAAAGCCACTGATCACATACCCGAACAGATCGAGGCAATCCGTCAGATTGAAGCAAAAGGAATGTGCTATCGCACCAGTGACGGCATCTACTTCGATACCAGCAAGGATCCGGAATATGGCTATCTTGCCCGACTCGACAAAGAGGGTCTGCAGCAGGGTGCTCGGGTTGATCAGGGTGAAAAGCGCAACGTCACCGACTTTGCGCTATGGAAGTTCAGTCCAGAGAATGAACAGCGTCAGATGGAATGGGACAGCCCCTGGGGAAAGGGTTTCCCCGGCTGGCACATAGAATGTTCAGCGATGGCAGCAAAATATCTGGGGCCGCTGTTTGACATTCATTGTGGCGGGAAAGATCACATACCAATCCACCACAGCAACGAGATAGCTCAGGCGCACGCCTGTTATGGAACCAATCTGTCTAACTACTGGCTTCACGGTTACTTTCTACAAACCGACAACGAAAAAATGTCAAAGTCCAGCGGGGAGTTTCTGACAACCACTACTCTGATAGAAAAAAACTATGAGCCGGTGTCCTATCGCTACTTCTGTCTGCTGGCACATTATCGCAGTGATATTCTGTTCAGTTGGGAGTCGCTGAACAGTGCAGTTAAAGCGCTTTCGCGCATGCGTGAGGCATACTTCAGCTGGAACAAGGGTGGTGTTGCTTCAGAAGCCTATACCAGTAAATTCAAAGCATATATCAACGATGACCTGAACACTTCCCGCACTATTGCCCTTATCTGGGAATTGATCAAAGACGACAACGTTGCCGACGAAGACAAACGGGCAACGGTTGATCTGATAGATACCGTGCTTGGACTGGAGCTGAGCGAATGGGTACCGGCAACCGCTCAGCAGGCACCTGCAGAGGCTGTCGAACTGGCCACCAGGCGGCAACAGGCGCGCAGCGATAAGAACTGGGCTGTCGCCGATCAGCTGCGCGATGAATTGAATGAAATGGGCTTCGAAGTGGTCGATAAACAGGACGGATTCGAACTAAACAAACTGTAGAGAGCCAATTCAAAGACAAATAATTCACCCGTTTGTCGATTGGAATGACTTTAGGAAACCTTCCGATTTACAACCAACTCTGAGCACTTGCGCACACATTCTCTAAAGATTGAGAACAAATCGTCGCTACCTCTCCCATTGTTGGGGAAAGAAGAGGACACACCGTGTTCAGAAAATTCGCTGCAATTGGTATTGCCTGTGCCCTGTGGGCGACTGCAGCCTACGCGGACAATGAAGCACCTGTCGACAGTAAGCCCACCCAGTACTACCCGATAGGGGGTGGCGGCCTGCAGGTGGGCAACGAGGAATTCCTGAAAAACTATTCCTCCCTCGCCGGCCTGGAAGGGGTCTATGTGCTGTTGGACTATGTATTCGGCAGCAGCGAGAGCAACGGCATCAAGCTCCGTCATGACGACCTTGAAGAGCAGGTTCGAAAACGACTTGAGGAAGCCGGGCTTAAGTTTTTAACCAAAGAGGATATGGAACATACGCCGGGCCAACCAGAGATGGCGGTGTATCCGGCCTATTCCGGTGGATCCATCGGACTGACCGGAGAGGCGCTTGCCGAACTCAACGCGCCCGGAAGCTGTGGCTTCAGCTGTTGTAGAAACAGCATATGGGTCGGATTCAGTCAGTCTGCCACCCTGCTTCGCCGGCCAAATTCACACTACAAGCTCGGTACCTGGGGCGCTGGCGATGACTCTAACTGGTGCGAAAATCGTGGCGACTGGATGTATGACGCTGTTTTGGGTGTCATTGACCAGTTTGTAGAGGACTACAAACAAGCAGAATCCGAAAATGAACCGGTGTCTATCACGACTGCCGAGGAAGTGCCGGCCAACTGTGCACAAACCTGGTCCCTGCACCTGCAGATTTTCGATACAGACTCGGCCGAAATAAAAGAAGATATCCTGCCTATCATGAACAAATTCGTAAAACAGGCGAAGCGCTGCGTCAATTACAAATATTTGATTGAAACACACGCAGACTCAAGGGCATCAGAACAATACAATCAGTTGCTCACTCAGGTGCGGGCCGCCTCAATGAAGGAATTTCTGTTAAGTGCCGGCCTGGAATACAACCGGATCACGACCGCATCTTTCGGCGAATCGCAACCCATCAGCGATGGCACGACAGCCGAAGATCATGCATTGAACCGCCGTGTGGTGATCAGACCGGAAATCCGTCAGGATCTGATCTCAGCGATAGATCCGTAAGGAATATCCAACACCGCTAGCCCTGCTGTGTGCAGAGAATGGAATCCGGTCATTAAAACTCGGTGAGCAAATCATCATACTGACTGCGAATCTGTAGCTGCTTATAACCGGCAGGGATAGTGTAAAGGGTGCAGCTATGCGACACATCCTGAGTCTGACGCTTATCTGCACGGACCCGCGCAGGCAACTTTACACGCACCACCGCAGCACTATTTTGCATTTCAATCACATCAGAAGCCAAACCACTGGTAACACCCCCTGAGGGGCTGGGCCCGAAATCCACCACCAGCACCTGCCTTCGTGAAAAGTCCACTGATCCAGCTGCCTGGCTTGCCACTCTTTCTCCATGAGGCAGCAACAAGGCTTCCAGTGTGTAGGGGTCGTTAACTAAAAAGAAACCGCCTCTTGAAATATCTTCGCATTGCGCCGTTTGGTAGAGCGTCTCAATACGCAAACCATTGGCTGACTGACCTGCCTTTGGTGAATTTTCGCTCATATGTCCTGATGATGCACAACTCACCACGCCAGTCAGCAGTGCAACGCCTACTGCAATCTGTTTCCACATGATCATTATCTGAACTTCCACACCGATTAGGACACACGGCGTAGATTACACACATCCGGCTTTTTTATAAATATCTGCGTTTGCAATGAACCAGGCCGAAACTTAAACGAGTCACGGACGAACATACTTAACCGACAACCTCCCCGGCCGGGGCGCTCACTGACACCGGGCGAACCCCAGTCATCGGCCTCAATCCAAATTCAGAACATAGTCGTCGGATCAGGCCCGGGCAACTACCACCTTGCCGCAGGGAAAGGGATCCAGTTTCGCACATGGCGGCGATAATCAAACCAGGCGATCGTAAAACGTTTTTCTATGTCCAGCGAATGATGCCAGCGTACAAATATTTCACAATACAGAATCAGCATAACGACAGGCACCAGCATCAGCAGGCTCTTGTACATCACCATCATACACACCAGCATCAGTAAGGTAGAAAGCTGCAATGGATTAGCGATATAAGCGTATATACCGCTGGTAACGAGCTTTTGCGGCGGATCAAACGGTATTGGCGTTCCCGCACCGCGACTGGCAAATTCAATCACAGCAAGATAACCAGGCGTCATGCTCGCCGCCATAGCCAACATAAAAAACAGTACTCTCGATAAGTCCATACTAAAAATATCGAACACGCTCTTTCCCTCAACCTGCAGAACCACCGCCGGGATCATAAATATGATCCAGCCACCCCAGATCAAAGATTGAATCAATGCTCTCAACAGGATGTGTTGACGTTTCCAGGTCAATTTGAAAATTGCGATAGAGGGTAATAACAGTGATATCAAAAGCAATACTTCACCCGCTATCCATTGCTCACCCAATACAAATAATCCAGTCAGCTGAGGCATCAGCCACAGGTCCAGCAATGCAGCAATCGCTATAATGAAAGGTATCGGGCACCTGCGAAGTACCCAGGGGAGAAATACCCCCCAGAATACCGACCAGCCCAGGACAATTTCTACCGGCACACCCAGCCAGACATTGGCCGAATCAAGGTATATCCACCACTCCATATGTACTGCCAGAACATTCAGCAAAAAGAGCCATGGGATATTCAACAGTAACCCCAGCATCAATCCAACACGCTGAAAATAATCAGGACGGTGAATAATGAAAGCAATGCCGGTAGCAACAACTGGCAACAACAAAATTGCCGACTTCAATAGCCCCGGATCAAGATGCTGCATGAGACACCAGCACTTTCGCACTCAACCATGCAGCATAGGTTTGCAGTGGCCCAAAATACCATGCAGGATCCAGATCACGCGTAAACTCCAGTGACCATGTAATGCGGGTGGCAGAATCCGATACAGGGCTCCAGGCCACCTTAGATGATTTCCAGGTCATGTAGTGACTCAGATAACTGGTATCACTCGGAATCACAAAGCGCACAGAAGTATCCGTAGATTCATCCACACGAAAGACTGTTGTTCCTTTGTGTTCATTCGCTACAAACCACTTTTTGTACACGTAATCTACTTTATGCTCAGCACCCGGCTGTAAGCCCTGACCAGAAACACTCACGGGGAAAGGAAACAACCTTAAAAACAACGGACGGTTATCCCCGCTGAGCTGCAGCGTAGATATATTTTCTTTTATTTGCTCCGGTGTTTTATTAACAATACGGGCGTAGCTGACTTTATAACGATCACTGAATTCATAGAGCTGATACGGAGTCCCTTCCAGGGAAGCGGCAATCAACAATGTTACTATCGTTGACAACTGTACCTTACTACGCGCATTTACGTGTTTCCTGGCTCTGTCTGCAAGCCATGCAACCAATGCAGCGACAATAAACAATATTGGAGAGGCGAATAGAATACAAATAAAGCCTTCCATAAACACTGGCGCTGACAGAAACAATGCGATGGCTAAACCCTTCATTGTTGCTCCCACCGTTGTTTCAGCCTTAGCCGACAGACTGATAGCAAGCGCAAACAACACTGGCAGCCCGACATACAGTGCGGCTGTATCGCTGATTAACTGATCCCGCAATACGCGAAAGGCGACAAGGGATAACCCAATGACCAGAACGACAGTAAATAGTCGCCATTGACTACTTTTAAAACCGAGCAGATTACCGTCTTTATCACGCATCAGTTTTATCCTTCTGCAGATTATTTATTTGTGGAACATTAGCTATCCACAAGGCCAGATTTCGAAACCCTCTCAACACGGGATAGAAGAAAGAAGAAGACAACTCAGAACGAAATAATAAAAAGAAAAATCGATTTAACCAGTGATTGCGTCTGCCAACACGGGACAACTGCGAAACAGCAGCACCACCGAAATAGACTTGCTCGTCAGTGATGACAACCATACCCTGATCAAGATCAAACCCGCGCCTGGTGAGCTCCTGACGAACCACCCCTGGATGACGCGCATCGACAAGATCAACAGACCCGATACTGTCGTCCGGATTGATCAGTTTGACGTAGGTCCGACAGAGCGGACACTCACCGTCGTACACAACAGTCAGTTTCTTTTTCATTACTGCCTCTCCAAATTGTCCGGCCTTTGCCGATATGATATATTTGCCTAATAAGCTAATTAACTCACTTTACACACCACTTGCCTAATTAGTCAATAGGCTAATTAACTATCTGGAACCTGTATGGACAAAGTATTTCAGGCGCTGTCATCGCCTGTCAGAAGAAAAATACTGGCCTATCTTTCGGCAACCAGCATGACTGCCGGGGAGATAGCTGACCGGTTTGAGATCTCGAAACCCTCACTCTCTAAACACCTGGGCGTACTTGAGAACGCAGGCCTGGTGCAAAGCAAAAAGCTTGGTCAGTACGTACACTACAGCCTTATTCAGGACAATCTGGTGAACACACTGAACGGGTTCGTGCAGGAGGTCTGTCCGGTGGCGCGACCGATCAAAAAGGAAAGCAAGGCCACCGCCCTGAAAAAAAAATCGTAGCACTACGTTGTTTTCAACTGACCGGCGGATTGAGTCCCTGCTGCGCCAGGCGTCAAAGGACATAGAATCCCCCTTCAATCGCTCATTAACACCTCACACACTTTGCATGTGCCCCAGTCATTGTCTGATTATCCATCGATCGTCAGGTGTTCTTTCGCTCTGTTAAGCTTTGCCATCCTGTTTTTAATGAAACACATCCGGGTGACGAATAACTTATGGCATCGTCCGTTACTGAGCGATCGGGGCTATTATTTCCAGATAGCAACATAGCTCAACAAGGCGGGATAAAGCGACGGCAGCTTACCTTCGACAAGGTCTACGGTGACCACGTGCGAATGATCCTGAGGCACAGGTGACGCAGGGAATGATGAATAACAAGCACCCGGCTACAACGGTTATCATAGCCACATCAGACTGCTAACAACGATTGCACAGAGAAACGCTGATCATTTTCGGCGCGTCAGTTTCAGAGTACTTTCAAAAACAAAATCTCACATAACCAAACGCACCGCTCACGCCGCCTTCACCTTAATCGGAATATTTTCCGACGAATAAAACCGGTAAATCGAACGACGACTTCGAGCAACCATTGAATGGTTTTATCCTCAATAGATCGATTGCGCATCAACACAAATCAAATTTGTCGGAATCCATACTAATCTTGTCAGAACAGACAATTCTATTTCGCGTTATAGATTTATAGCCCGCATGGACATTCGGTTGACCTTTGCAGTTAAAAATTTCTCTAAACACAAGTGATCGAATCAGATCACCAAATGGTTTGAAAGAGAATATTAGAATTCTGCAGCAGTCATTTGTAACGTGACCATGAGTGAATACACCGAAAAATGACTGTTTTGCAGCATAGATTAAGTACTCGCTCTCGCTGTTTACGACCCTGTCGCCCAAAGACTCAATGCTGCCGGGAACCCTCTCCTGTACAACTGACACTAGTTAACATGTATGACTAACAGTGTTCGGTTTTTCATAGCAATCAGAAATTACTGATTAACTTTTCAATGAATAATCTATAAATTCAACCTAAATTAAAACTTGTGCCAGGATGAGTTGGTCGATATTATCGTTTCGCAGTAAGGATGTTTCGAAGGATAGTTTTACATCTATTTAAGCAACCGTTGTCAGTTATAACTATATAGGTGATTGCAGTTGATCAGAATAACAAAGGCACCAGCCACTGGACTATCGGGCGATTTTTTAAAACCACCCCGGCTGGTCAAAAAGATGAACGTCAGCGCCTTAAGTAAAGTTGTCTACACATCCTCTGGCTTGTGTACTGCATCAGATGTCCTCTGCCATTATTCAAACACACTCAATGCTGTTAGAGCTGGTTTGCCACCTCATCAACCCTATCACTAACCATAAGAGTGCTTGATGGACGTTAAAAACCTAATGACGTTTTTAGAGGTTGCTGATACAAAATCATTTTCTATCTCTGCCTCCAACCTCAAAATTACACAACCCGCTGTCAGTAAAAGAGTAGCAACACTGGAAGAGCAACTCTCAACCCGGTTGTTTGATCGTGTCGGTAAAAAGATACTTCTCACAGAAACTGCAGAAATGCTTTTGCCGTCAGCGCGGAAGATTGTCTCCGAAATAGACTACATTGAAGATTTAATCTGCCAGCCCGGCAACAGAATTACCGGCAAGTTAAGCATATGCACCAGCCCTCATATTGCGTCCGGATGTCTGCCGGATGTCCTGACCACTTTTGCCTCACAGCATCCCGAGGTGGAAATTTCTGTCGAAGTGAAAAATTCTACTGACGTTGTCGAAGACATTGAAAACGGAGTCTACGATATAGGAATTTGTGAATTAGCCGGACTTACCACGATCGACCTGCAGTGCACCAGACTTCGCTCTGAGAAACTCAATATCGTTGTGGCCAAACATCATTCTCTTGCCAGTTACCCCATCGTTCGCCCTGAAGATCTCGCATCTCACGCGTCCATACTGCCTCCGGAAACAACCGCGAGTCGTGTACTCCTGTCAAGAGCGCTGGCCGTGACCGGTCATCGGGAAAAAAATGCTATTGTCATGCCCAACTTCAATGCTCTGGCACGAATGGTTGAAACCGGCCTGGGATGGGGAATACTGCCGGCGTCCTTCCCGTCAGCAGAAGCTTTTGTGGTACTGGACGTGGTCGATGTTAACCTCGAACTGAACACGTATTTGTTATGCCATAGCGCTATTACACAGTCACATGCAGCAACGGCATTTGTCGAAAAGCTGGGACATCCTAAAAATCAAACAAGCCTGCCTGCCGGCCAATAATCAGTTTCGACAAACACCCTGCCAAAGAAAAGACTGATCACACACAACGGCGTTTCTATAGCGATTATTGCTTTACATTATTCCGGCAAACTACAGAATGAGTATCAGCACGCCGTTGGCGCCAGAACCGTCGGCTGATCAAAATCGTCGGTACATTGCAGCAACGGAACAAGCGCCCGGTGATACAACTCGTACCACCCGACGCGAACCAACAACGCCTGAAATCAGATCTCGGTTACCGCCTTTAAAACATCATGCTGTGTGATAATTCGCATGGTGTTATCGCTGTCGGGCACCAGAACAGCAGGGTTATCTCTGTTGATTATAGAAGCAAGTACATCCAGCGTTGTATCTTTAGGTACTATCTGAAAAGGCTTCTCCATCACCTCTGCCACCGACTGCTCTTTCATTTCGGGAGCGTTAATCATTTGGGTTAACAGCTTGGAGTCAATCAGGCTACCGACAAACTGACCGTTTTCAGTGACAGGTGCCTGCGAGAGATTCGCTTCAGTCAACTGATGTACCGCTTCACTAACGGTAGTATTTACATCGATAGCTAACATTTTTCTATCCTGCGCGTAACCACCGATAATATCTCCGGCACTGGCGTAGTCGCGTTCTTCGAGAAATCCGTGATCCTTCATCCAGCTATCGTTGTAGACCTTGCCCAGGTAACGTGTACCGTGGTCAGGCAGAATGATCACCATAACGTCATCGTCAGTCATGTTATCTCGGCCCCACTCAAGCGCACCGGCCACAGCAGAGCCACAAGACCAACCGCAGAACAACCCCTCTTCCCTGGCAAGTTTACGGGTCATGATGGCTGCGTCTTTGTCGGTGACCTTCACAAAGTGATCGATCAGATCAAAATCTACATTTTTCGGCAATATATCTTCGCCGATGCCCTCTGTCATGTAAGGGTAGATTTCTTTCTCGTCGAATATCCCTGTCTCTTTATACTTTTTAAACACTGATCCGTAAGTATCTATACCTACAGTGACAATATCGCTGTTCTGTTCTTTCAAATACTTCGACACACCACACATACTCCCACCAGTACCTACACCCGCTGCATAGTGTGTCACTCTGCCTTGAGTATCCGCCCAGATCTCCGGGCCGGTGGATTCATAGTGAGCCTGCGAATTAGACAAATTATCGTACTGATTCGGATAAATAGAATTAGGTGTTTCTCTGTGTAAGCGCTGGGCAACTGAATAATAGGATCGGGGATCATCCGCATCGACACTGGTCGGACACACAATGACTTCCGCACCGACAGCGCGCAGGATGTCTATTTTTTCCTGCGATTGCTTATCTGCCAGTGTAAAAATACACTTGTAACCTTTAGCAATAGCACCGAGCGCCAACCCCATACCGGTGTTGCCCGACGTTCCTTCTATGATCGTGCCGCCAGGCTTCAGCGTGCCATCTTTTTCCGCCGCCTCAATCATTTTGAGGGCCATACGGTCCTTCATTGAGTTACCCGGGTTGAAATACTCTACCTTGACGATAATCTCACCCGGACACCCCTGATTGACTTTGTTTAGCCTGACCAGTGGTGTATTGCCAATCGTGTCGACGATAGAACTGAATACGTTCATTATTTAACCTGATTTGTTAACGGAGAATTGAGTACCCCGCTAAATTAAAAACACCCGATAGATTTTCATTGTTTGCCGTGCAATCTGCACTCGAATAAGCGATCAATTACCCGGCAAGCGCAATTACACGCTGCTAAGACAATAATTCTGACAATGCCGACAACAGGTGATCAACCTCTGTCGACTCGGTAAAGTATCCGGGAGACACCCGGACGGCTCCTCCCGCCTCAGTGGTGCCGAATACCTGATGCACGCCGGGCGCACACTGCAACCCTGCCCTGACACACACATGATAATCTGCGTCGAGCATTTCCGCTATTTGCTGTGCCGTCATATCTTCAACGGTAAAGCTGACAACGGCTATGTGTTCACCATCAGACAAACTGCCCAGCGTTTTCACTTTTTCCAGTGTTGCGAGATGTGACCAGATTCTGTTCGCATGCTGCATTTCAGTTTCATGGATGTGATGAATCGCAGCTGTGCAATACTGCTGATGCGAATCTGCCTTGGCGTTGTGATTTTTACCCAGTTCGACAAACCACTTTTGCGCTGCGTTTAAGCCGGCGACACCAGACATAGAAAGCGTGCCGGCCTCCAGCGCGTGAGGGAAGGTATCCGGCTGGAAAGGTGAGGCTGAATCGACACCGGTACCGCCGAATCGCATCGGCTTGAGCGCAAGCCCTTCACGAACAATTAATCCGCCAATCCCCATCGGGCCAAACAACCCCTTATGGCCTGTAAAAGTCAGGATATCGATACCACAGGACATATCAATGGGTAACACACCGGCGGTCTGCGCAGTATCGACCACTAATGCGACGCCACGGGCTTTGGCGATGCTGCTTATCGCATCCAGGTCCTGCACAGTTCCGGTGACATTAGATGCATGGTTGAGCACAATGACCCGGGTATCGTCAGTCATTGCAGACTTGATTTGATCAGGGTCGAGATAACCTTTGTCACAGGGAGCGACAACTGTCACGGCAACCCCAAAGTCCCTCTCGAAGTGATTAGCAGTACGGCGCACTGCATTGTGATCGAGTTGCGATACGATCAGATGATCGCCTTCACCAAGAAGCCCTCTAAGCGCGATATTGAGTGAGTCAGTCGCATTCAACGTAAAAATGACTCTGTTCGGATCACCGCGGTGACCGAAAAATTCTGCAATCATACGTCGCGTACTGAAGATCATCTGTTCAGCTTCGACTGCCTGCATGCTGCCCGAGCGTCCCGGATTCACTCCATGAGAGCGGAAAAAACTATCCATGAAGGTGTAAACAGGCTCGGGCTTTGGCCAGGTGGTCGCAGCGTTGTCGAAATAATAACTGTCCTTCATTACCTTCACTCTTAGTTTTACAGGTTGCAGTTCAGCATGACTTTTCAGCTACACGCCGCAGGCAGCGCCATCACTACGAGGATCACTCGCCCCCTCTATCAGTCCATCGGGGTGCAGCACCAATGCGCCGGCATGTCCCATCACCTCATCAAAACCACCTATGACGTCCAGGTCATGCCCTGCTTTACGCAACTGATCAAACAACGCCGGATCGAACCGGTTTTCGATACGCAGGTTGGTCACGTCACTTCCCCAGGTTTTACCTAACAACCATCGAGGTGCCGTGATGGCCTGTTGCAAATCACACCCGCCTTCCACATACCGTGTATAGACCATTGCCTGAGTTTGGGGCTGTCCTTCTCCGCCCATCGTGCCATAGGGCATGACGCGCCCATCCTTTAAATGCGCCATGGCCGGTTGAATCGTGTGGAAAGGTCGCCTGCCGGGCTTGAGCACATTATGATGTGTCTTATCCAGACTGAAGCTGGTCCCCCGGTTCTGCCAGGTAATACCGCTTTGCGGCAGCACCACCCCGGAACCAAACTCCCAGTAAATGCTCTGAATGAAACTAACTGCCCGTCCCGCATTATCAACCGCACCAAGCCAGACTGTATCGCCACCGACACTGGCGTGAGGCCACGCAGCAGCCTGTTGCATATCCACCTGTGATGCCAGCTTATCGAGCAGCGTATCAGCCAAAAATTCCTGTGCAGGCTTACGCATAAAATCAGGATCACCGACTTCGCGATCACGTATTCTGAAGGCCTGCTTGGTAGACTCCACCAGCGCATGCACATAGGCATAGTCATCAATCGAATCGATATTCAGGCGCGAATAAATCCCCAGCAACATCAGTGATGCCAGCCCCTGTGTCGGCGGCGGCATGTTGAACAGTGTATTACCGTTTAGCTGCAGAGAAAGCGGTGCTAGCTGCAATGCCTGATACGACGCGAGGTCCTGCTGTCGCAGTGGAGAGCCGGCATCGCTCAGATCAGTAGCAATCGACTCTGCCAGAGCCCCATGATAAAAATCGTCCAGCCCTTCTTTCGCCAGATGTCGCAGCGTATCGGCGATGCGTGGCTGACGGTGTAATTCACCGACCGCAAGTGGCTTATCATCCGTCATGTAGCTGCTACTGAATCCGGGTTGATCTTTGAGTTCCGGTAGTTTGGATGCGGCATTGTTGCCCAGAGTGGCGGACACCGGCACCCCGCTTGACGCATGATGGATTGCTTCTTCAAACAGTCGCTCAAGCGGCATTTTCCCGCCAATGGATCGACTGATTTGCAAGGCATTCTGCCAGCCGGCCACAGCGCCCGCGACAGTCAGGGCAGCATGCGGGCCTCGCCCCGGAATCGCGTCCAGACCATGATCGCGGTAGTAATCCGGAGTGGCCAATGCTGCTGCCGGGCCACAGGCATCGATACCCAGCGGCACACGACCGGGCTGATGTATCAGCCAGAAGTTATCACCACCCAGCGAATTCATGTGCGGATAGACCACAGCGATGGTACTGGCCGCTGCAATCATCGCCTCTATCGCGTTACCGCCCTCCCGCAACACTCTGCTTCCAGCTTCCGCCGCGAGGTGATGTGGCGCGACCATCATCCCGTTATAGGATCTTCTATTGTGTATCATGTTGCTTGAGTTTGACCTTTTTCGCCCAGTATGACGCGCTTTCCAGCATACGCAAGCAGTCGCAGAGTTCATGCCCGCGTGTGCCCCGGCGCCTATTTGAGAGCACGCAACGATTCAATCACTGCTATTCTCAAAACGGTCACAATTCTTTGTCGAAACGTCATATGACGTATTCTTACTTCATAATGAACAGCAACAACCTGATGCAACGAATGGTGCTACCCGATCACGGTCACACTACCGCGCTGCACACGCCACTCGAAACAGCTATTAACGCGGTGGTACCGATCTGTAGCGCCGACAGCCACCACCTGCCAGCGTAGCCGCCGAACTCACTGAAAGGGTTAATGATGAGCCTGCTTAAGCAACGCCGGTTTCTGCCTTATTTTCTAACTCAGTTTCTGGGCGCTTTTAATGACAACGTTTTTAAAAACGCGTTGGTCATTATAATTACTTACAAGATTGTATCGGATCACTCCGGCATTCTGGTCAACCTTGCCGCTGTCATTTTTATTCTGCCATTTTTTCTGTTTTCACCTTTGTCCGGCCAACTGGCAGACAAGTACGAAAAAAGCAAACTCATCCGCCGGATCAAGTGGGTGGAAATCGGAATCATGTCACTCGGTGTCCTGGGCCTCTGGCTCAACTCCATTCCGGCACTGATGGGAATACTCTTTCTAATGGGCACGCAGTCGGCCTTTTTCGGACCGATTAAGTTCAGTATCCTGCCGCAGCACCTGGCGCGCTCGGAACTGATGAGCGGCAACGCGCTGGTCGAGGCAGGTACCTTCCTCGCGATATTGTTCGGCACCATTCTCGGCGGCATTCTTGCCGGACTGCAAAACTACCTGCTGCCGGTTTCACTGGCGATACTCGGCTTCTCCGTCCTCGGGCTGATCTGCAGCCACTTCATTCCAGCCGCGGCCCCCAGACAACCCGATCTGATCATCGATCGAAACCCGATTCGCTCAGGCAAAGATATCTTTTCGGCACTGGCAAGCAATCAGTCCAATCTCTACACCGCGTTCGGTATCTCATGGTTCTGGTTCTTCGGTGCGACCTTTCTCACTCAGGTACCGAACTTTTCCCGCGATTACCTCAATGGCGATCCGTATGTTGCAACCTTGCTGATGGCCATGTTTTCGATCGGTATCGGCATCGGTTCGTTTGTATCTTCCAGGTTGTCACAAGGGCGGGTAGAACTGGGTCTGGTGCCACTGGGTGCGTTCGGAATGACAATCTTCGGTCTCTACCTGGGCCTGATGGATATTCCCTTCAGCGCAAACACGACCGGTATTGCCGATATGCTCTCGGGCTGGACCAACATTAAAGCACTGCTTGCGCTGGTGATGCTTGCAGTATCAGGCGGCCTGTACATTGTGCCTATGTATGCACATATTCAAACCAATACTCCCGCTGAGTACCTCTCAAGAAACATTGCAGCAAACAATATACTCAATGCGCTATTGATGGTACTGGCCGGCGTGTTCGCCATTATCTGCTTTGCACTCGGCAACTCGATACAAAGCCTGTTTGTCATTGTCGCTATCATGAACGCCATTGTCGGCATTTTTATTTTTACCCGTGTCCCGGAGTACACCATGCAAATGTTTGCATGGGTACTGATGCACAGCCTGTATCGTATCGGTAAGCACGACCTTCACCACATACCTAAAGAAGGGGCTGCGGTACTGGTATGCAATCATGTCAGCTTCGTCGATCCGGTCGTCATTGGTGCTGTCTGCCCCAGACCGATGCGCTTCGTGATGTACCACAAAATCTACAACACACCGGTTGCAAAACACTTTTTTAAACAGGCTGGCGCGATTCCGATAGCGACTCAAAAGGAAAACCCGCAATTACTGCAGCAGGCCTATGACACCATTGCGCAGGCACTGGAAAACGGCGAACTGGTCTGTATCTTTCCGGAAGGCGGCCTGACACCCGACGGTGAGGTCCAGCCACTTAAACCCGGTATCGAACGCATTCTGGAGCGAACACCAGTGCCGGTAATACCCATGGCATTAAGTGGTTTGTGGGGCACATGGTTTTCGCGCTTCGGCGGTCGTGCAATGAAAGGCTGGCCGAAAAACTGGATGAAGAAAATCAACTTGCATACCGGAGAATCGATAACACCGGAAGACGCCAAACTACCGTTGATTTCTCAGCGCATCTGCGCATTGAGGCAGACGCCGTAACGGAACTGCCGGCAGCCGTTTCAGGAAGAACCCTTACCTCTACCTTCAGCGAATAAATTCAGCCCGACAAAGAATCAGGCTTTGCACCGGATAGTAGAACAACTATCCGGTAAGTTTTATGTCGTCTGTCTGCGGTTACATCTCGTCGAGAAACTGTATTTGCTCAATCACCACTGTGCCGTTGGCTGTTTGCGCCACCCCGTCTAACAGCACCGGTCGGTTACGCGGATCTTCAGGAAAAGCCATTGGCAATCCGAAGCTCGTCACTGC
Source organism: Chromatiales bacterium (assembly GCA_020631335.1). Classification (GTDB taxonomy): domain Bacteria; phylum Pseudomonadota; class Gammaproteobacteria; order Granulosicoccales; family Granulosicoccaceae. Next base: position 2,663 of record JAHDHK010000048.1, on the reverse strand, counting down.
ACGGGTATCACTGTTGACCATGGCGGTAACATCTGAAATGCGATAAGTCCCGTTACCTATGTCTGCACCGACGACACCCTGCACCTGCACTGAGTCACCTGCATTGTAGGGTGGTTGTGTAACCGGACTGATATCAATCGCTGTCAACAACACCTGTTGGTCTCCGTTACCATTAGTATCACTGATGGTGGCTTCGAGACGAACCAACGCCCCATGCTCCATATAGGTATCCTGATATTCCTCTTCAGAGATACCCAGCTCTGCAGCAAGACCGGACGCGTCAATCAGCGCACTACCTATAGTCGCACGTCCTCTTTCGGCACTGTTTTCTACACGCCCGACGATAAACGCACGCGTGGCATCGGCAGGTCGGCGAACGTAACCGGCTACAATTTCATTATCAGCGTTTCTGTTACCGCTGATTTCCACACTGATACCCGGCACAATTTCACTGACCGCCATGCCATCGAACAGCGTGGCGTCGTTCAGGTAAACCGTTTGTCCGAGCACTTTCAGTCTGGACAAATCACTCTCCACGAATGTGACTGTGCCCGTGATATCCGGCTGATAACGCAGCTGCAAAGCTTCACGATCAGCCGAGACAATTCTCGCCACTACTGTCATACCAATACTCAGATCGGCCAGCTGTGCGGCATTGCCGTCGACAAACACAGTCGCCGAGTCGGTTTCGAATCTCTGATCATTTAATATGACGCTGCCAAAACCGTCGACAACTCCGACAATCAGCGTATCCGGCCCGGCAGCCTTGCCCGTACCGCCAATTCCGCCACCGCCCGGCCCCTCTGCACAGGCTGTCAATGCAAGTGCTGCCAGCAAAGCCAGCGATCTGCCCAGAAAATTTTTCTTATTCATCGAAACACTCCAATTCCGGATCCGCTCATGCCGCATTGCCTGCAGACGCACCAATTTGCTTTTCACTCCTGCATACACCCTGCTTGAGACACCCCTGCTACCCAACCTTTGTTGCAGCACCTGATTACGCATTCTCAAGACTCATCTCCGAGGTCCGCCTGCTCTTCCGCCGACCCCTCAATGTGGTACACGCCCAACCCGAGTCGGGTGAGTGTCTCATCGTCTTCTATCTCTTTCGCATCGCGTTCTGCCAGCCAGCGATCGAGATCCTCCAGCAGGGTCTGGCTCGCACTGGCCGCGTACTTTCTGAACTCATCCACATACTGGTCGGGGATACCCACATAGCTGACCTTTCTCTGGAATCTTAGGGCCCTGCCATTGGATTGCAGATTGTGGTGGATCGTATCGATCAAATCCGCGGTGTCGGCACCCAGAATATGAATACCGGCGACCGTATCTGAAGAGACATAGCCTTGAGACAGCAGCCTGAGTCTGTCGTCGGCCGTGATCTCCACAATACCCAGGCGTTCGAGCTCATCCCGCAGGGCGGTCATCGCCATATCACCGCTGTAGCGCTTGACCAGCTCGGAAAAACCCGTCGCACCGCGCATCTCCAGCACCGCCGGCTCACCATTGTCATCAAGGAAATCAGCATCGCGCATCCAGCCGGTCACAACGCGAGCGGAACGATTATATTTGTCTTCCTGACTGGCAGCGCCGGGCACTTCCATCTCACGCAAGCGAACAATCTCTTTGCGATACAGGCCTGTCATCGCGCCGATTTTGGTGGCCTGCACTTTATCGCCACGCGCGATCAGCAGTTCTTCGGCAGCATCGATATAAGCACGGCGCACCAGCTCGGACATAGTGCCCGAAGACAATCCAAGGTGAATGGCGAATTTCGCCAGTGCTTTTTGAATCCGGTAGCTGGCAATCACCAACGCTTTTTTAGCAGGATTCTGGTTGTCGGAAGCCATCCCGTTCTATAGTCGCCAGGAAATAAACACGAAAGATTAAGAGTTAACAGTCGGGGCATTTCGTACCCCTCCTCAAACCCTAGCGGCACGAAACCGGTGAATTTAACTACTGGCACTCTCGATACCGAGAATACCGAGACGGATTCACACAACTGGTCAAATGACCGCCGTCCGGAACCGAGGAACCGCACCCGGGATTAGCAACCGTGATCACAACACCGGCCTGTCCGACCCGCAGTACTCAGATTCGCTGCGTGAAACGTTCGCCCTAAGGATAACATCAAGCCATAGATTCAGCCCAACCGGGACTGCCAATAGTGAAACCGCAACAAGGCAGCTTTCGTCACATTAGCTGCCCGCACATCAAGGATGGCCCTCGACATTATCGCATCCCGCTAAAGGCCTGCCGGCGCCAGGCTCACAAAGATCCGCTGCGTGCTGCAACCTGCTGCGACCGACAATGAAGCAGAGGCTTGATCAGACGAGCAGGCAGAGTGGTGAGAGCAACCATCGCCATATAGCGCATGACTCCCCTCGCACCCGGTGCCGGCCACAGTCAAATGGCCGGGAATCTGCGCCGACCAGGAGGCGCCGACAGCTCCTAACCCTTGGTCGCGCCGAGCGTCAAACCGGCAATGAAGTGTTTTTGCATAATGAAAAACATCACGACGGGAGGCACAGCTGCCAGCAGAGAGGCCGCAGAGACCAGGTGCCACTGTTGTACGAATTCACCATTGAGCGTCCGCACTCCAACCGTGATAGGCAGGCTGGCATCGTCCTGAATCAACACCGTTGCCCAGAAGAAATCATTCC
>JAHDHK010000355.1:2400-4732 GCA_020631335.1 Chromatiales bacterium | reverse complement strand
TGAATAATGCAGGCTAGATGCGCGGTGGCTTGCTGCACACAGCCTCATAGGGGTGCCGCACGGGCAAACCACCGGCATAGGTATAGATATCCAGAGTGGCTTCGTAGGCGCTATCGGTGATTTCCACATGGGGTGACCAGTTACCGAGCTTCTGGTAGGTGCCAATACAATCGCTTAAAACTCCCGCCTCGATACCCGGAAAATACTCTTGCTGGCTGGCGGCGATATTATCTGCTGTTTCTTCATTCATGTAATGCCGCGCCTTTTGGTAGGCGCGCATAAAAGCCATTGCCATATCTGTGTTGAGCCAGTCCAGGTCTGCAGCCAGACTGGAAAAGCCGCATACCCCCACCTGCTCGCCAACCTGCGCCACTATGTGTCCAAGCCCGTCCGCCGCCAGTTGCTGAGGGAAAGGCCCCTGTTGCTGTACATAGTCTCCCTCTCCCTGTCGGAACGCATCATCCATGGCTTTTGCACCACCGACATTGATCACCTGCAGCTTGTCGAAATCGATCCCTGCCCGATGACAGGCATACTTAAACATCACCAATGGCTGCCCACCGCCGAACAGAATTACTTTTGACCCTTCCAGCTTACGCCAGTGAAAGTCTTTATCTGCGTCTCTGCCGGTGAGGAAAAATCCGTCCATTTCATTAACCTGTGCAAAATGACGGATGTTGTTTTGCTCTCCATTGGCTATAGCAGTAAATCCCTGACTCAATGCAGACTGCACGACATGGGCAGATCCGTCTTTCAAAGACTCAAGCGCCGACTTACCCACCGGAGCAACAGACCAGTTCGCATGCAGTCCTTCTTCCTTTAAAAAACCACCTGCAAACGTGGCAATCAACGGGGAGTAGAAAGCCGAAAAAAGCGTAAATTGAATGTTGATGGTTTCCATGGTGTTTCCGTTATTCACTTAAAGGTTTGGTACTACTTCAGGCATAGCGATCGTTACGCCGCTTTCACTTTATTCAGTGGCACGCGCGGGTCTGCCAGTTCGTCCATGTTTAACTCACGCCGGGCTCGAAACAACGGGCGCGACTGCCCGAATAACGCCGGGTCGTTTATCGTAATGCAGCCCTGTAGTCTGTTTTCTTTCAAATAAAGATAAGCAGCGGAATCTCCCTTTTTACGCACCACGCATGTTTGCGCGTCTTTAAAATCTCCGCGTAACTGAACCAACAAATCACCTTGTTTGGACCACAGCCATAAATCCGGTGCCACGGGAGGTGCGATATCACAAATAGCGTGTGCCGCACGCTCGGCAGACACATTGGCGTAAGCCCAGTTTTCCATAGCAGGCCGACCGGCCTCACGCGCACAGTCTCCGATGGCAAAGATGTTCGGTACTGACGTCATCTGGCGACTGTTTACAATAATTCCGCTATCAGTGTCGATTCCCGCTTCACGGGCAAGATTATCGTTTGGTTTTATCCCGATGCAGGCACACAGCACGTTGTCATCGGTATCCGCTTTCGGTTCCAGCTGCTTATTATTGAGCACTACCTGTACACCGATACGCTGATGGTGCTCCAGTAACAGGCTGGATATAGATTCCGGCAATACCCGCGCGCACAGTCGCTCCTGCTGCTCATACACGGTAACATCCACATTGTGCAAACGCGCCGTGGCCGCTACTTCCAAACCCAGCCAGCCACCACCGATAACACTTAACTTTATACCGGATTTAAGCATCGAGTACAGACGCTCGGCGTCATCGAGTGTCCTCAAACTCAGTGCGTTATCTATTTTTCTGGCAGACCCGCCACAAGCAAATACCAGCTTGTCAAAGGCGACGGACTGATCATTCACCCGTACCTCTCTGGTGTCTGCATCAACCGCCGACACCTTTGCACCGGTGACGATTTCAATATCGAGCGATGCTGCCTGCTCCAGAGTCAATACATTCAGTTCGGTAGCCGAAGCCGGTCTTGCAAGGTAGGACTTGGACAATTCAGGTCGTTGGTATGGCGGGGCAGTCTCCTCACCGTACAATACGATTTTGCCGCTATAGCCGAGTCTTCGCAGCTCTACCGCACAACGGGCTGCAGCCTGCCCCGCGCCGATAATGATCGTTGAATCTTTCTCCATGCCCGCACCCTCATGAGTCAATTGAATGATTTCTCAACCAAAGCATTCACACTTGATAACCTAATCGTACCGCAGCTTCGCTTGAAATACCTCTGTCACTGCAAAATAGCTTAACCGGCGATAACACCACGCAGCGATTCCAACGGACACATAGCAGTTAATACTGTTTTTCAATATTCATCGCCCCACGCGACAGCAGCGCATCTGTACTAACTATTAAAGCAATGCAACGCCTTCA
>JAHDHK010000355.1:0-2390 GCA_020631335.1 Chromatiales bacterium | reverse complement strand
TATCCGATGCATCAGCCTTGCCTGCCCGGGGTAGTCATTGAGGGCCTTGTGCCAGGTAGCTCGGTTATCCCAGAACGCTACAGAACCTTCCTGCCACGAAAATCGATGAATAAACATTTCCTGCTGACAATGCTGATACAGATACGCCAGTAATTCTTCACTTTCAGCCTCAGACAGTTCATTGATACGCAGCGTAAAGTCGGGATTGACGTAAAGTGCCCGCCTGCCACTGATAGGATGCCTGATTGCAACCGGGTGGACAGCGTCCTGTTGTGCAATGTTTGCGTTGCCCAGCCGCCCGGCAAATTCTGCTGCATCTTTTTTATCATAGGCAGACGGACCAAAGGCGTGTCGACTCGAATGCGTTGCACTCAGTGTGTCGATCTGTTCTTTTATGCCGTCGGGAAGATTATCGTAGGCTGCGAACATACTGGAGAACAGCGTATCTCCTCCGGTATCAGGCAGCACCTTTGCCACCAGTACCGACCCCAATGCCGGAATTTGATCGTAGCTGTGGTCGGTATGCCACATCTCACCGATATTTTTCGCCTGATCAGCGTCTTTTCTTACCTCTGCAATTTGAGGGAAACCATCAACCGGCTGAAAAAAGCGATTGATATTGATATTGCCAAACTGATTCGCGAACTTAATGTGTGCATCAGGTGAGAGCTTCTGATCGCGGAAAAACAGCACGCCGTATTCACCCAGCGCGGCACGAAGCTCAGCCACCTGTGATTGTATAATACTGCTGAGATCGACATTTGATACATAGGCACCAACCCCGTCAGCCTGCTTAACCGTCAATGACATAATTGACCCCTGATCTTGTTTTGTTGAACACACTTAAGATAACAACAATACCGCAATGCGGTTGGCTATCAGCACTTTGCAACTATTATATAGACATCAGCCGGGTCAGTGTTTGCCGGTATCGAGCTTCTATCGATTCTCTGTTGATGTGCCTGCCCTCCTTCACAACTCGCACGCCACCTGCCCATACTTCACTGACAAGCGAATCATCTGCAGCAAATAGCCAGGCGTCAAGCCAGCCATCTTCTGTCACCGGCATTAAATGAATGGAATGCCCGTTTAAACTTAATAGATCCGCTTTACAACCGCGCTCTATTCGACCGGTTTCACGCTGCAATGCCTGCGCGCCACCACTTAACGCTGCCTCATAGAGCACCCGACCGGTTGAACGATGACTGTCTGCATAAACAGCGCGGGCCTGTTCTTTTAATCGCTGAGAATACTCCAGCGTGCGCAATTCTTCGGCCAGTGAAATACGAACATTCGAGTCTGTACCAATACCAAACGCTCCGTGCCGGTTTTTATACTGCAAGCCGTTAAAGATGCCATCGCCGAGATTTGATTCTGTTATCGGACACAAGCCTGCCACCGCACCGGATGCAGCCAGTTTTTCTGTTTCTTTTAAAGTCATGTGAGTGGCGTGAATCAGGCACCAGCGGGAGTTTACCGGTTGGTTATCTATAAGCCACGCTACCGGTGTCTGATGATAACTGGCAAGCAATTCATCAACTTCTGCCTGCTGTTCTGCAATATGAATATGCACAGGCGCGCCATTGGCAAGCTCGATAAGGTGATCGAGGGTTTGCGGACTGACTGCACGCAACGAGTGTGGCGCTACACCGATATTGCCATTGGGAGCCAGGTGGTTAATACAGTCTGCTGCGCGTAAATACAATTCAGAAAATGTATCGAAAATGTTGCCGAAGCGTTTTTGTCCGTCGCCTAATGCTCTGCCATCACAACCTCCTTGCTCATACATCACAGGTAAAAGTGTCAGTCCGATTCCACTTAACACGGATGCCGCCACTATTCGTTCGGACATCTCAGCACTGTTTGTATAGGGTTTTCCATTAGACTGATGATGCAGATAATGAAACTCGCCAACGCTGGTATACCCGGACTCGAGCATTTCCATCTGCCCGAAGGCAGCAATAACTTCAGCGTCCTGCGGTGAGATATGCTCGAGGAAACGATACATCAGCTGACGCCAGGTCCAGAAGGAGTCCTGTGAGTTTTTGCCACGGGTTTCTGTCATTCCTGCCATAGCACGTTGAAACGCATGGCTGTGCAGATTGCACATTGCCGGCAGCAGTATATCTACTTGTTCTCCCCGTGGCGTTTGATCGGATTGCACAGCGCAGATAACACCATGGTTATCTACTTCAACGCATACACCGTTCTGCCACCCCGAAGCAGTCAGCGCGTGTTTTGCCCAAATGGTACTGTTAACTGACATAAGAAATTTGACTCGACAGACACCGGCGCATAATACTCCGTTTACCTCTGCCACATCAGCATAAACTATGGCTGTAAAGATTCTCGCTCATGCTACCCTTGCGACTTGTGCGTCGCCGGGCAGC
>JAHDHK010000047.1 GCA_020631335.1 Chromatiales bacterium | reverse complement strand
GGTGAGCTCGATTGCTGGTGCGGTATCTATAAGCGGGTTCTTTTTGTTTTTATGCTGGACTTAACGTCCTTTATTCGCTGTGTAGTAACGACGTTGAAAATAGACTTTTGCAATGCCGGATATGAGAATTGATAATAACTACTAATGCAATAATTTCGTTCCCCTGTGATGCTGCTTCTGTCCAATGACGGTGATACATGAAGATACTATTACTCAATCCGAACATGAGCGCGGAGATGACTTCAATAATGACCGAGGCTGCAACCGGGGCCGCAGCGCCGGATTCTGAGCTTATTCCAGTCACGGCCACACGAGGTTTCCCCTATATTTCGTCGCGGGCTGAAGCTGAAATCGCCGGTACGATAGTGCTTGAGATGATTGCTGCTCACATTGCAGAGGTCGATGCTGTGGTTATAGCGGCTTATGGTGATCCGGGTTTGTACGCTGCTCGTGAATTGTTTGATCTGCCGGTGGTGGGCATGGCTGAAGCTGCCATGCTCACCGCCTGTATGCTGGGCAGTCAGTTTTCGCTGGTAACCTTTTCGGAAGATCTGGTGCCATGGTATCGGGAGTCTCTGACGGTCGCCGGATTGAGCTCCCGGTTGGCTAGTATTCGAGTACCACCGGCTGAATTTAAGTCTGTCATTAATGTTCAGTCAGAGCTTCGTGCCCCTCTGTACACCGAGGTAACCGCCGCAGCAGAGCAGGATGGTGCTGATGTTGTTATTCTGGGCGGAGCGCCACTGGCGGGCCTGGCCGGTCAGCTCAGTGATGCGCCTGCTGTGTTGGTTGATCCCGTGTCTGCGGCTGTGAAACAGGCTGAGGCGCTGGTCTGTGTGGCCCCACGCGGAGCCTATGCGGGCAGTATGAAAAGACCTCCCGCAAAAATAAACTCGGGTATTGATGCTCGTCTGGGAGAATGGATAGCAAAGAGTGGCCATTAACACTATTCCCGTACCGATGTAGTGATCCGGGAATGGTTAGTTGCGGCTTGTAGCACGCTCAAGTATTGCTGTGCCTCTACAGCTGACGCAATGAATCAAGGTGGTTTCTGACTTTGTTCACTGACAACATTGTGCGCTTAAATTGCAATTTACCTTGTTCCAGGTGTTTGGTTTGAATTTTACTGATTGATTCTGGGCGTATTTTTATTGTGTTATCACCTTATCGAATATTATCTTGAATGGCATCGTTTATCTCATTGTGTACCATGGCTTCGCGATTCAACCGGATCATCAGTATTCATACTAAAACTGTCTGAGCAAAAAACGTGAGTAAAAAAATGGCTCAATGAATCGGGTGGTTAATATTTTCATTATTGCTGCGATAGCCCCGTCGGTAGTAACCCGTGCTTCGGCGTCTGCCTTCAGTGACTATATGTTCAACTCAGGATCAGCGGTTGTGTATAAATAGTGTTCAATTAATGTTGCATCGTTTCTGCTGATTGCTTGCAAGCATTATAAAATGCAGGTAAAAATCTGAATTCATAGTGCATTGACTGCAACAGGGTTCGGGTTTCGGCCGAAACACTCAATGCCCGCCTGAAAACCGTGGAGTCTGTATGCCATCAATTACCGAAATTCGAAATGCAGTGGTTCCGATATCGTCGGATATTTCCAACGCCTATATAGATTTTTCCGCCATGACGGCGAGCGTGGTGGCAGTGATCTCTGATGTGTATCGAAACGGTAAACCGCTGGTAGGGTACGGGTTTAACTCCAACGGCCGGTACGCGCCACATGGTTTGCTTGCAGAGAGGTTTATTCCACGGCTTAAGCAAGCTGATATGGGCGGTGTTATTGAACCTGAACTTGCCTGGGAAGCGATGATGGTGAATGAAAAGCCGGGTGGTCACGGGGAGCGGTCAGTCGCAGTGGGGGTGCTGGACATGGCTTTGTGGGATCTGGCAGCAAAAATTGCTGATGTACCTCTATATCAATTGATCGCAGATCGGTGGCGCAACGGAACGGTAGATAACAGTATCTTTGTGTATGCCGCCGGTGGTTATTATTACCCGGGTAAAGGGGAAGGTGAGTTACAAAAAGAACTGCAATCCTATCGGGATCGCGGGTATCGAGTGTGTAAAATAAAAATTGGCGCAGATCTGGAGCAGGACCTGGCCAGAATTGAAGCGGCATTGGAAGTACTGGGTGACGGGCGGAATCTGGCAGTCGATGCGAATGGCCGGTTCAATTTAGAAACGGCAATTGCCTATGCCGAGGCCCTGAAACCCTATAATTTATTCTGGTATGAGGAGGCCGGTGATCCCCTTGACTTCGCGTTGCAGTCTGAGTTGGCCAAAGTGTATCCGCACTCTATGGCTACCGGTGAGAACCTGTTTTCGCATCAGGATGCACGCAACTTACTTCGCTATGGCAATATGCGGGCGGATCGAGACTGGCTTCAGGTTGACTGCGCGCTTTCTTATGGGCTGGTTGAGTACAAACGTTTTGTTGATCTGTTGCCGGAATACGGATTCTCGGTCAAAAACTGCATACCACATGGTGGGCATCAAATGTCGCTGAATATTGCGGCGGGTCTCGGATTAGGTGGCAATGAAAGTTACCCCGATGTATTTGCACCGTTTGGCGGTTTTGCCGATGGTTGCGCTGTAGAGGATTCAATGGTTGGACTGCATTCCTGTCCGGGAGTCGGGTTTGAGGAGAAGAGTAACCTTATTTCTGTGATGCGTAGTGCTACAGAGACGCAATAACGGTAGTGGCTATGTGTTGCGGTAAGCCTGTTGTATCGGGTATCAAGCTTTCGTCATTGACAATGCTCAGCGTATAAAAACGAATTCTATGTTTATGCCGGTCAGAGTAACGAACAGGCTGCGCGAGGTTATCGCGTTGTTAACGAATATGTGTTGTATTGACCGGGTTGATACAATTTAGATGAATAACGTTTAGGGGCAGGTGCTTATCATGTCAAATCGTTTTACTGCTGATTCATTGATCGACTTTACCGCTGTCTTATGCACCCGTGCCGGCATTGAAGATACCATAGCGCATGATGTCGCTAATATTCTGGTCGAAGGCGATCTGCTGGGGCACGATACCCATGGGTTGCAGTTATTGAAACCGTATCTTGATGCGCTTGCAAACAAAGCGATGCGAGGTAGTGGTGAGATAGAAGTGATTGCGTCAAGGCCGGCGGTAGCAAGCTGGGACGGGCAGTATCTTCCCGGGCCACATCTGACATTGCGCGCCATAGACACTGCGACTGAAATGGCCCGGCAGTATGGCAGTGGCAGTGTGGCAATTCGGCGCAGTTCCCACATTGCCGCACTGGCGGCCTATCTGGAGAAACCAGCGCGTGACGGTTTTCTTGTCCAGATTGTGTGTAGCGATCCTTCAGTTGCCAGCGTAGCCGCGTACGGCGGCTGTGAACCACTTTTTACGCCGAATCCCATGGCCTGGGGCATTCCCACCTCCGCTGATCCTGTTTTGATCGATATCTCTGCATCTATCACGACCAATGGTATGAGTGCGAGGTTGCACTCAGCAGGACAGAAAGGTGACCATGCCTGGTGGCTGGATGCAGAAGGACGCCCGAGCAATAACCCGTCTGTGATTTTTGATGACCCTCCCGGTAGTTTGCAGGGGCTGGGGGGAGTGGAAGCCGGCCATAAAGGGTTTGGTCTTGCCTTGTTTGTAGAAGCAATGTCGTCAGCGCTTGCCGGCCATGGACGTGCGGACAAGCCGGACATCTGGGGCGCCAGTGTGCATGTAAACGTGACCGACATTAGTGCATTCGGTGCCGACAGCGCCTTTCATGCGCAAACTGATTATCTTGTAAATCAATGCCTGAAAAGTACCCCGGCTGACCCTGCCAAACCGGTCCGTGTACCGGGGCAGCGAGGACTTGCCATGAAAGCAGAGCAGTTGGAAAACGGTGTTACGCTGCGTTCTGATATTTTATCGGCGTTAACAGAGCTCGCTGCCCGGGCTGATGTGGTGTTCCCTGAGCCGGTAGCCGGCTCCTGAGATAGATCTTGCCGGTCATGTTATTGGTATTGCCAAAACAGACTGACGGCAACTGGCAGGTGGTAAAAGCGTAGACCTGGCGCTGGTCGTAAGCGGCAGTGTCCACGGGTTAAGGCTACCCGGTTTGCTATTTGACGCTAAGCCACCATTCAGCTACCGGGAAGTCTTCGAGTGTAAACACCTCTCCGATTAATGGTGTCGCCATGGTAACTCCCCGTGTGTCTGCTTCTGCTTTAGCGCGGGTAACCGGTTCTGCCCAGGTGTGTGATGACAGGTCGTACCTGCCCCAGTGCACCGGAAAAAACACCTTCGCCTGAAGATCGATAGCGGCTTGCACAGACTCTTCGGGCATCATATGGATCTGCGTCCAGTTCAGGTTATATGCACCATTCTCGACAAAAGCGAAATCGAAAGGCCCGTAGCGTTTTCCTATTTCGACAAATTCGTCAAAGTAGCCGCTGTCTCCGCTGAAATAAAGATTCATATCCGCGGATTGAACCACCCAGGAGCCCCACAGAGTCGTGGCTCTCTTAAAACTACGTCCGCTAAAGTGACGTGAAGGCGTCAGGGTAAAACTGACGGTTTGATACGTGGCACTGTCGTGCCAGTCCATCTCTCTGATTTGTGCCAGTCCATCTCTCTGATTTTTTTGTCTGCCACCCCCCACCTCTGTAAGTGCGCCTTTACACCTAAGGGCACCAGGTAGCGCTCGACTTTTGCGTCCATTTCGACGATGGCGCGATAGTCCAGGTGATCGTAGTGATCGTGCGAAATGACCACGACGTCTATCTCGGGCAAATGCTCGATGGTGTGGTTATGTTGTGTGGGAAATGGCTGGATAGTGAATGGAATTGGCGATGCGTTGAGGAAAACAGGATCGATCATTACGGTCACATCGGTGGTTTTCATTAACACCGTTGAGTGTCCAAACCAAACGAGATCCCCATTGCCAAACGTTGTCTTATCGAACGACCTGGAGGGCAGGGGGCTTGAAGGATTCTTGCCTGGACGGGGCGAGATCATGCCCCATATGTCCATTGGTTCATCACTGTCAGGTGTACTGACCGTCGTGGCGATCGTGTTGACAAACTTTCTGCCGTCAAAATTGGGAGAGTCTTCTATGACTGCGGTGCTCTTTTGATCAGGTGATCCGCCAAGTACCGGTGCCAGCCACAGGAACGCAATGACCCCCACCGCTGTCAGCAATACTATGACAAGTAAGGTTTTTAACGATATCAGTAAGAGTCGAATCATTTGGTAAGTGTAAACGCAATAGACTGGCACTGTCGTGCGACTGTGCTTTTGGCTATGCAGGTTTATAAGTATGGTTTTCTGCCGGTTGATCTCTGGCTTGGCTGTGGCACGTTATACGAAAACCTGGCCCGTTAATCGTCAACCAATAAATGTTGTGTTTATAAGCCGGGCAGGAAATTAGCGCTATTTGAAACGTTAATCACACCCGGAAATTTCGCTTCGACACATTGCGCCACCAATTTGACGGCCGGTACGACTGAAATGGCTGTACAAAGCCCTCGACAGGGCAATAAATTTGCAGTGTTTCTCATTATTCCGCCGCATACAACCGCAGCCTTCCTCAACTATCTTGGATACACCTCCAGTCCAATCAGAGCTGTCAAAGCTCAATAAGCCTCGATATGAGCGCTCGCGATACCATGTCTGGTGTTTGCTTGGCGTGTTTGTATTGTGCTTTTTGGGATTGTTATTGCTGGCCAACACTGAAAATATTCCGGGCAACGGGGAAGTTGATTACATTTACCGTCTTTCCTATTTAGAAGATGTTGATGCCCGGTTGGCTGTTGAAGATGTGGTCTCCCGTAGTGAAGAATTTAACCAGACCAATGAGCGTTCGTTAAATTTTGGTTTGTCTGAATCTGTCTACTGGGTATGGGTGAAGATGCTACCGACCGGGATTGACTCTCAAGCGCTGCGGCTGGAACTGGGTTATCCGCACCTGGATTATCTTGACGTATACAGCCTGATAAACAACGTGCCGGCACTTACGTATCAACTGGGAGATATGGTCAGCTTTGGAGGAAGACCGGTAAAAGACAGAACATTTGTATTGCCGGTAAAGGTACAGCCGGATGGACAGCCGGTTGACTTTCTCTTCAGGGTGCAGTCAAAGGGATCAATTCAACTACCGGTACACGTGAGCACCGAAACGCAATATCAATTAGGTGATCGTGATGAGCAACTGGTATTGGGTTTCTACTACGGTATTTTGCTAGGTGTGCTGGCGTATAATTTATTGCTTGCGTTCGGGACGCGTGAACCGGTGTATGGTTATTACTGTGCCTATGCGGTTTTTCTCACCTTGTTTCAGTTTTCGCAGAACGGATTAGCGTTTGAGTATCTGTGGCAGAAAAATACTCACTGGCACCAGTTATCGATTCCATTTTTTGCCAGTATGGCGCTTTTATTCTGTACTCGCTTTACTCAGGTATTTTTGAATCTGACGCGAAAAAACTCTCCGGGATTATATTGGGCCTACCAGCTGGTAGTCGGTATGTTTGCCGCTCTGGCACTGGCGACCTTTGTGGCAGATCGAAGTCTGATCATTACACTGGTATCGATAGCGGTATCTCTTGCTGGTGTGTTCATGATTTCCACGTCGTACTATTTGTATTTGAAAGGCGATGACAACGCCTTTTACTATCTGCTGGCGTGGACAATTCTGCTGTTCGGTATTGTTATTTATGCAACGAAAACTCTTGGGCTGGTTCCTGAGAGTTTTATTACCGAGTACTCTGTTCAGATAGGTTCTGCCATTGAAATGATACTGTTGTCCTATGCGCTGGCCGATCGTTTCAACCGGCTGCGCGATGAAAATATCCGGGTGCAGGCCGAAGCCAAGGCCGGGTTGGAAACCCGTGTGGAACAACGGACCCGGGAGCTTCAGCAAGCGCTAATTCAGTTTGAAGCAGCGAATGATCAACTCGCCTCTTTAAGCCAGCGGGATCCGATGACCGGATTGTATAACCGGCGCTACTTCAATGAGGTATTCGAAAAAATGCGGTCGAAAATGGCCCGGCAAAGCAAACCGTTATCGTTAATGATGATAGATATTGACCATTTTAAATCTATTAACGATACGCGCGGGCATCTCATCGGGGATCAGGTTATTTGTGATGTCGCAGGCATAGTGGAGTCTGCGATGGCGTGTGAAGAATGTGTTCCGGTGAGGTTCGGTGGTGAGGAGTTTGTAGCACTTTTACCGGGTTACAGCCACGAAGATGCGCTGGCAATGGCTGAAGCTTTGCGAGAATCGGTTGAATCTGTTCGATTTCGCAGTAGCAGTAAGGTGGCAGGGACGAATTCAATAAGTGATGGTATGAACGTCTCTGGAAATGCCTTTACCACTTCGGTCAGTATCGGCGTTACCGTTGAATTGCCTGCTGAGGTCAGCGGCCAAACCGGCTTAAAGTTGCTGGAGCAGGCTGATCAGGCGCTATATGCTGCCAAGGAGTCTGGTCGAAACCGCTGTGTGCTTTACCAGCCCGGGTAGTCAAAAACAGCGTTGTGACGGCTGGTTATTCGGTGAACATTGATATGTTTTGGTGTCGATCCCGGTGACTTATTCTTTTATTTTGAAGTCAGCGGTAAAGTCGCTCTTTCCGATGCGGCCGATCCCGGGTAATTTAATCGCCAGCGGTGAGAAATCGATTCCCGCGGCAAAACCCAATAGAGTCAGTTCAATCCCTTCTTCCCGGCCTGCCATCAACCCGTACAGACCACCAAACGAGAGTTGTACGCCGGTGCCACTTGGTGTAGAGGCGATCGGGTTGTAAACAGGTAAATAGTCTTTTCCTATGGCGGTGACGGGGAGCTCTAGTTGTAACTCCGGCAGTGCCCGTGCAAGCCATGCGGTAAATGTGTTGCTGTTGGGGCCGGGCCAAAGGCGATAGCGTTTGTCGTACGGGTATTGATCAATGGCCTCATACAAGCGCTGAATCATTTCATCTACGGTTTTACCACCTCGTATATCGCGTAGTAGTTCAGGTTTGCTGCCAAACCAGTAATTGTCGGGTGAGCGTTGCGCGATGCTAATAGAATGGCCGGTTCGACGTAATCTGAATCCGATGACCTCAATGCGTGTGTAATGATCTGTGTTGGATGGTTTGACGGCAATCCACGTATGCACGCCCAATGCACCTCTCCAGCGTGCGGCGCGTGCCGAATACACCTGAATGACAGCATCTGTAAACACTGATGGATCCGGTGCCTGATCACTGCTGGCCCGGCTGAGTTGCCACCACGTTTTACCTTCATTGGTGCGGATGTATTTGGCGAGACTGAATCCTGCCGGCAGCATGTAGAGCAGATGGGCGATGAGCAATAACTGAATGACACGAATTACCGGTCTTCTTTTTTCAACCGGTTGTTCCGGCTGTGTTGATTTTATGCGGGTGGTCTGCATTAAGCCGTTGTCCTGTCAGTGGCACTTTGTCTATTACCATTTGTCGGGAAGCCGCCAGATGCATGCGGACTGGTCGGGCTCTTTTACATTTGTGATGAAACTTGTCTCTGCCCTGTGCTGATGGAATGATCAATGCTCCCCGTAAGGCTGATACGCTAACAGGCTGCAGTTACCCTACATTGCTGTCGTGTAGAGCAACGCAACCGTCAGCCACTGTTAATCTATAGCCACTCTCTAAAAAATACATGGAGCCTTACATGAGGCTAACATTTATCCCCTTTGCGATTGTGACTTCGGTGCTCGTCGGGTGCGGGTCTGATGATGGTCCCGCCGCAATTACCGATGAGACAGTTCAACTGAACGATTACGGTGTGATTCGGATCGCCCACGATTCAGATTCCGCACAAACCAGCGTCGATGCGGTTTTCTGTGACCTGGTAAGATCAGCCAGTGCCGGAGCAATTGACGAGCAGTATCTCACCGCGGCTGACAGCTGTACGGTAACCAATGATGGTTCAGCAGACTCCAACGCAATCGTCGACCTCGTTTGCAGTGACGCTTTGCCAGTGCAAACCATCAGTGCCGGCGACAATCTGCTCATGAGCTCAACCGCTGGAAGCTATGCTGATCTGATAAAACAAACAGACGGCGACACAATCACGTATACCACCGGCAGTACGTTACCGCGACCACCGAACGGGTTGGCGCTGAACATACCCGGTGACACTTTTACTCAGTTTACCTCGGTTGATATACCCGATATTGAGGATCTCGAGATCACCTCTCCAGCTGCCGGGGAGTCTTTAAGTCGCGATACTTCGATTCGATGGAATGCGGCGAGTGATCGAAATACCTCCCGTGTGTTGTTGAGTGCCTCGGATGCGGATGTCACAGTGACCTGTTCACTGGTGGACGATGGACGATTTGATTTTTCCAGTACCACTCAGGTGAGTCTTGGTGACCTGTTCGCAGCGGATACCCTATCGGTTCGGCGGCAGAATGTGGTAAGTCCGACTCGCGGAGACAGCGGATTGATAATTATCACTTCAATTGAATAGCCATTGCTCGCGACCGGCTACTGGCGACCGGAATCCTATCTGTCGATAAAACCGCCGGATTGTCTGGACCACAACGCAGCATATTTCCCGCCGCTGCGCACCAACTCATCATGCGTGCCTGTCTCGACTATCCGGCCCTGTTCAATCACGACCAGCCTGTCCATTTCGGCGATAGTGGAAAGCCTGTGAGCGATAGCAATCACGGTTTTGCCGGTCATCAGATCCTGCAGACTGCTTTGAATAGCAGCTTCGACTTCTGAGTCCAGCGCCGAGGTTGCTTCATCGAGTACCAGAATAGGGGCATCTTTCAGCAACACTCTGGCTATCGCAATACGCTGTCGTTGTCCGCCGGAGAGTTTTACGCCTCGTTCGCCAACATAGGCTTCAAGTCCACTGCGTCCATTACCATCGTGTAGTTGCTGCAGAAACTCAAGTGCGTGGGCTTTACCGGCAGCTGCCAGTATTTGTTCCTCGGTTGCATCGGGTTTTGCAAAGGCAATGTTGTCTCTAATAGATCGGTGCAACAAGGCCGTATCTTGAGTAACCATGCCGATATTAGCGCGCAGGGAAGATTGAGTTACATCAGTAATAGCCTGGCCATCAAGCTCGATAGTGCCACTATCAAGGTCATACAGGCGCAGCAGTAAATTGACGAGGGTTGATTTACCAGCACCGGAAGGACCTACCAGCCCGACTTTCTCACCAGGTGATATTTGCAAAGAAAAGTTATCGATGACGACAGCCTGAGCAGTATTCCGGGCTATTGCGTGTTTATCATGATTGGTGGTGTCCCGACCGTAGTTAAAACAAACGTTTTTGAATTCGATGCGGCCTTTATCAACGACAAGGGCTTTTGCTTCCGGTTTATCGATCAGATCGATCGGCTGCGCGACACTTTGCATGGAATCCTGAGCCTGGCCGAGATTACGAAACAAACCATTTACCTGGCCGAGGAATCGGTTCGCGAGCAGATTGAGTCGCAGGACCAGTCCCATTGCAAAAGCGATTTCACCGACGGACATGTCACCGCGTTGCCACTGAGCCAGCGACAGATAGCCGATACCAATTAACATAAAGGAGTTGTTGATGATGACCGAGATGCGCAGCATGGCAATTGTGCGGCCGAACTGCCGGACTCTGTGGATCAATGCCTTCATACCTTCGGCAACAAATGCGTCCTCGCGCTCCGGCCGGCTGTCGATTTTGACCAGGTTGATGTTGGAGTAACTGTCTACCAAACGCCCTGTCAGCACAGATTTGGCATTGGCCACTTCACGGGCGTTATTGCGCACGGCGGGTACGTATTTGCGCAGGATAACTGCATATATTGCAACCCAGAACAGAAGGAACAGCGTCAGCCGGATATCCAGATCGAGAAACAGCACCAAAGTGCTTATCACATAGAGAATAATCAGCCAAACCGTGTCGAGCAGTGTGGTCAGGAAGTCAGTTACAGCCTGGCCTGCCTGTATGACCTTGGTGGCAATGCGGCCGGCAAAGTCGTTTTGAAAATAGCTGAGGCTTTGCCTGACTACATTTTTATGTGACTGCCAGCGGATCAGGTTGAATACAGACGGGCCGATTGTCTGCTCGATAAGCAGAATACCCGAGGCCATGATCAACACCCGTATCACACCGATAAACAACACCATCCATGCAAACGTTGGCCAGTGTTCAGTAAATACCGTATCGATATTTGCGCCATCGAGCAGGTCTACCATCGTGCCTATAAATCCAAACAGGGATATTTCTATCCAGGCCTGCAGTCCGCCGAATATCAGCAGCGCAAGAAACACCCGGGGTGCCTGAAAGGCAAAATAGAATATAAATCGCAGCACCGAGTCAGCTGGTGGTCGCTGTGCACCTGCGGGTTTGAACGGGTCAATGAGATTTTCAAAAAAAGAGAACATTGGTTCTTGTACAGAATAGGGCAGGTAGTCAGAGGCGCTGCGTTATCTGTGCTGTGCGCACCTGAACTTAAGTTGCACAAGAATAGCAGTGTTCAATAATTGATGTGCACCTTTGCCAGGTACCGGATGGACTGTTCAGGTTAACAAAGTAGCTGTTGGCTTTTGCTGCGGTATGAGATTAACAATCTCGTGTCTCAAATGCCCGGGCGATTAATACGCGGCCTTGTGAATTGACCATTAACTTTGAATTGGCGAAGGGCAATCTTGTGAGCAGAGCGCTTTATGTCAAAGGCATACGTCTATAAAATATGCATTTGATTTGTTGGTCTTCTCGCGAATGCCTGTGGTACGACTTGTTGGCGGGTAGTATTGTCACATACTTTTTATGGTTTGAAGTTTCGGGATCTAATAGATGAACACTGTCACCCACGACGAAAAAACGACCGGCATTATTATTTGTGATCATGGCAGTCGTCGCGTGCAGTCTAATGATAGTCTGAAAGACGTGGCTGAACGTTTTGCCGTCCGCTTTGCAGCCGATTGCAAGATCGTAGAACCAGCGCATATGGAACTGGCCATGCCGGATATCTCCGCTGCGTATGCGGCATGCGTTGACCGGGGGGCCAATCATATCGTGGTGTTGCCGTTGTTTCTGGCCAGAGGCAGACACTGGACCCGGGATATACCGAGCCTCACCGGTCAGGCGGCCGCGCTGCACCCGGGTACCACCTATCAGATCGCCGAGCCACTGGGCATTGATGATCTACTGCTGGATCTTCTCAAGAAGAGACTGGATGCAGACAATCAGCCTACGCTCGCCAGTGGTGAAGCCGATCCCAGGCTTCAGGATACTCCCGCCACGCAAAGACGGTTACAGTGCGGTACCTGTCCTTTTCAACTGGATAAAGAATCCGGAACAATCACTGTTAAAGCGGGTAGCGGACTTGAGGGGTATTCCTTATACCCCGGGCAATAGTTATCTGAATAGTCATGGCTTACCGCAGCGTCGGCAAACTACCTTTTTATCCCCTGTTCAGCCGGCAATCGGCGGCCTGGACAGACCGCGAAAGTGTAATGACATTTTTATTGAACTGCTTTTGCGGTGTCCGGTTGTCCATCGGCTTTGCCCATAGCGACCGGTCAGCGTTCTCCGGTAGTAAGGCTTAACGCGCGATCAGCTCAACCCTCCGGTTGTTTTTTCTGCCATCCTCGGTGCTGTTGTCAGCTAAAGGCTGAGTCTCGCCAAAAGCTCGTGGGATAAGCCTGTGCAGCCCGATACCAATGCCTCGGAGATAATTGATTACGGCCCATGCACGGCGTTGAGACAGAATTTGATTAGTGCGTTCTGAACCCTGGCTGTCGGTGTGGGCTGAAACGATAACCGGTAGTTGCGGACATTTGGAAAGAGTCTCGGCAACTTTATCGAGTACTGACTGAGCCTTTACGGTGAGATTGGAAGAGCCTGAATCAAAACGTATCCCGTCCATCACGCCGCTGAGATCGTTACAGTTCGCCGTGTCAGTTGTGGTTGTTGCCGGTTCCTGCTTAGGTAGTGACGGAGGAGGTGGCGGCGGTGGCGGTGGCGGCGGAGGTGGTGGAGGTGGAACAATCGACTTTTCCGGTTTGGCTGCTTTTTCTTTAATAGTGGCAGCAGTCTTTGCTACTTTTTGAACCATTGGCTGTCCGAACCGATAGATCATGCCTATTTGTCCGTAGCTGGCGTCTTCGGAAAAGGAAATAACTTCAGCGCGTGCGCCCACGCCATTGCGCAGGTTGTATTCCAGTCCGGCTCCCCACACGAAATGGTTTGAATCTATTTTACGGTATGGGACGTCGCCAACCGCCGTGTTGCTTAGAAGTCCGAATCCGCCGCGACCATAGGCATTTAGACCCCGGCGCTTGAAACGATCGCGGTTGTTGCCGGCGTATATGAGCGCACTGATACCGTCGACGTGATAATTGATTCTTCCCGATGGCGCGAGCCCGGCGCTGTTGAGGTCGGCTGAGTGTACTTCCACTGATAACTGTTTATACAGATCCACACCTACGTTAATCTGCCCGCCGTTATTGTATTTGTCGTTGACGTCCCAGCCTTCGACTTTACTGGTGTTAGGTGTGAGTCTGCTGACGCCCACCCCGGCGCCTGCGTAGACAGACCGTGTAAACTCGTCGCGTACTTCGTATTCGTCTTCCTCAGCGTGTAACGGCTGACTCATCGTCAGCAGCGTAAGCAGGCAAACGCCAGCGAGTGTCCGGTGGTGCTGTATATAGTCAGGTAATGATAAACCCGTTGTCTTTAACCAAAGGCTCGAGAGGTAGTCCTTCAAAATTGCGCCATTACCTTTATGTTTTACTGTCTGACCGGAGGACGTCATGTTTGACGAATATAGATTCATATTGTTGTGGTGGCAGGGTGCGCTTGTGCCTGCATGCTGCGACTTGTCTGACATCTGGTAAACTCCTGAGATCTTGATTATCCGGAGCCTGTATTGTCCGGCAGCACGTAACACTTCCCGATATAAAGCAACCGTTAGCGGTCACCTACAGAGAATCCATTTAGTACTTCCGACAACGGTCGCTTGCGCTTGGAAAGGCCAATGCATGTCGTGACAACGCTATTTCAACTATCATTCCCGTGATTGGAATTCTCTTGCGCAACAGGTGAATTTAAAGTGAAAAATATTTGGTTGATCACGTTTGTCGTGAGTTTGGTGACATCAGTGTCTTCGTTATAGATAACACTGTGTATATCAATGCATATCCAGTGATTGGGGGAACTTTAGAAATAAATGTAGAAAGCCGTAAGTGGTTCAAATATCCATTGTGACTGTAGTGCTCTGTGTTTGCGGAATACCGGGAGATTGTTGAATCCGGCAGACAAGAGTGTTTGATACCTGCTGTTTACAATTCCCTTTGGATATTTGATGTTTAACTGCAGACTATCGTCCCGGCCAGCCAGGGGGGCGTTATAATTTTCGGATGTAAAAGCCGCCCCGTTGTTTGGGGATTCTCGAGTGATTTAATTGAACAGTTTGTTGAGACTGATTGCCTTTTCAGATTGAAGGTCTGAAGAGCCCGGCTGGTTTGTTCGATGCTTTTTTTCGACGCAAACAACTGCGCCCATCCGGCGTCGCAGGTCCCGGCAGTGGTTCGTGTATCTATGGGTATAACTGTCGAGTCGCGATGAAGGTTGCCCCGCAGTCGATGAATTCCGCTGTTGCCATTCAAACCTGTGGTTTGCGAATATCCCAGTGTCTGTGTTGACAATGGTTAGCCGGCGGACGGTGTGTGGGCTGGTATCGCTACACACGTGTTTGAAGTTTCAGCTGGAGTCGAGGTGACGGTGTGCCTGTGTCAAACACCGGGCACTTGAGGTGGGACAGGTTGCCGACGCAATCGTGAGGCAGACCGTTTGGCAGGGTCTGACAATCTATTGCAAAGCGGTTGGTCACGGTTTCTGGCGTTAAATTTTCCTTAAAATTGCTCACTGATCACCCGTAAGCTGCGCTTTTTCGGGATACGAGCCTGCTCAGCGTGTCGCTCATGACGTTTTTCACCACCCTGCTAAACTCATCCTGCCGGGGAGTTTCCGGTCATATCCGGGTTTCCCGTTACGTTGAAAGATAAGTTGCTGAAACAATCTGTTAATCGGCGGTGATTCCTTTCCGGGGCCAGCGCCGGAGTAAACAGTTCTTCTTACCCGGTTACTTCCGAACTTGTCAGCGAATTGCTGTTCATATGGAAGGCAGGGATGGTTATAGTTAGGGATGGTTTCCAATTGCCGCCGTCAACGCCTGCACAGCAACGCCTGTCAGGCTGGAGATAAAGAGTCAGTGACGCAACGTAATTTCGGTATTACAAACGCAAGCCCGCACCGGTTTGTCAAAATGTGGCGGCATTTTGCCCATGCGCTGGTGTTTACGTTCATTGCCTCGTGCAGTGTGACCGGTATGTCCGAGAGCCGGGAAGTAACGCTCGACGCGCTCGAACCTACGCCAGAACACCGGCGTGCGACTGCCGGAATTCTGCAGCTGATGCAGCGTTATCATTACAAACGGGTGCCGGTGGACAATGAGCTGTCGGACGAGATCTTCGAGCGCTATCTGGAAACCCTGGATCCACAGAAAAATTTTTTTCTCGGCAGTGATCTCGAAGAGTTCGATGATTACCGCTTTACGTTTGACGATGCGTTGCGCAACGGCAGACTTCAATCAGTGTTTGACATATTCATGGTATTCCGCGAACGGGTTGAAGATCGTTCACGTTATGCCCGTGGTCTGCTCGATACGGACTTCGACTTTACCGTTCCGGAAAGCTACACCTTTAATCGCGAAGAATCTCAGTGGCCTGAGACCCGCAAGGAAATGGACGAACTGTGGCGTAAGCGTGTCAAGAGCGATGTGCTGGATCTGCGACTGACGGAAATTGAACCGGAGCAGTTGCTCGATACGCTGAATGGTCGTTACGAACGCATGGCGCTGAGAGTCAGCCAGCTGACGGCAAATGATGTATTCCAGTTTTTTGTCAATGCCTACACATTGTCGGTCGAGCCGCACACATCCTATTTTTCGCCGCGTAGCTCCGAAGCTTTCAAAATCCGTATGAGTCTGTCGCTGGAAGGCATAGGTGCAGCGCTGCAAACTGAAAATGAGTACACGGTGGTGCGCCGGATCATTGCGGGCGGACCTGCTGCCATGAGCGAACAGCTGGGCGTCGATGACCGGATTGTCGGAGTAGGAGAAGCGGCCGAAGAAATTGTCGATGTCGTCAGCTGGCCACTGGCAGATGTGGTGGATCTGATTCGCGGACCCAAGGGCTCAACGGTACGGCTGAAGATTCTTCCGGGTGAAGCGCCTGCCGGGTCTCCGCCGAGAATCATATCGCTGGTGCGCGACAAAATTAATCTTGAAGAACAAGCGGCAAAAAGTGCTGTGGTAGAAACCAGCGTGGCAGGCAAAACTCGTCGTTTCGGTGTTATTGACCTGCCGATGTTTTACCTGGACTCTGCCGGTCGTGCGCAGGGACTGCCGGATTACCGAAGCACCACGCGGGATGTAAAACGCCTGCTCGGAGAATTGACCAGCGAAAATGGCGGGGTCGACGGCATTATTATCGATCTTCGTGGAAATAGTGGCGGTTCTCTGGTGGAGTCCACTGAGATGACTGGATTGTTCATCGAGTCGGGGCCGGTCGTTCAAATCAGAGATTCAGCGGGCAGGGTCGATCTGGAGCAGGACGAAGATCCCACGGTGGCCTACGACGGCCCGCTTGCCGTGCTGGTTGATCGTGGCAGTGCGTCTGCCTCCGAGATTTTTGCCGCGGCGATACAGGACTACGGACGGGGGGTGATTCTTGGTGAGCCTACCTTCGGTAAAGGCACTGTACAGAGCGTTGTGCCGTTAGATCGTGAAGGAAAACTCGGGCAGCTTAAAGTCACAATGGCGCAGTTTTTCAGGGTTAACGGGCAGGGCACTCAGCATCGCGGTGTGGTACCGGATATTCTTTTTCCTACTGCGCTTGACTCCGATGCCCAGGGTGAGCGCGGTCTTGATAATGCGTTGCCATGGGCGGAGGTGCCTGCCGCACGGTTTAAGCCCTGGTCTGTCGACAGTGTTGACTACAATGCAGTGATCGAGCGGCACCAGTCCCGCTATTCCAGTGACCATTCGTTTGAGCTGCTCATTGAAGAGCTTAAAGCGCAGCGTGATTCACGTGCCCAGCGTGAAGTATCTCTGGTGGAAGCCACGCGGATAAAAGAAAACGAAGAACGAAGCGCTGATCGTGATGAGCGCATCGAGTTGTATCGAAGAGCCTTTGGTGCATCATCCAGTGATGGTGACGATGACTCGGAAGTTGCTGACATTCTTCTTGAAGAAGCGGCAAATGTATTGAGCGATATTCTCGACAGCTCTCTCACCGCAAAGCGCTGAAGCCGGCGGTTAACTGGCGGATAGCCGGGCAATACGTCGGGCAACCTCTTTGCTGCTGCGCTGATGGTGCGGCGGCGTATTTCCTGTTTGTCGCAAAAGTATCGCTCCCGGTGTTTCCGCATGAGCGATGCCGACGCTTGAGTGAAGATAACTGCCGTTTTTCCGGCTCATTGACGCTCCGGGTTTTACTCCCTGGTGCTGAGCGGTCGGCCTGTACAACATTATCGAAGGCCGGGTGAGCTGCACGAGCCAGGGTTGCAGATAATGGTAGTACCCCCGGATTTTTAATTGCTGTTCATCTCGTGAAGGGTGCTGCCTCTCGCACCTCGCCGTGACTCTCCAAAAAAACTTGCGCGTCTACTGTCGGGGTCTAAACTTTTTTTGCCTGCATTAAGAATTAGAACTCGAAAATGGTAAAAAAAGGATGAAATGGTTGAGGTTGACAGGCCTGGCACTGGTTACCTGGTGCTCGGTTTCGGTTGCCGCCGCCGAGGTAACGCTGAAAGTACATCATTTTCTTTCAGACAAAGCGCCTCTGCACCGTCAGTTTCTGGCGGAGTGGGAAGGTGCGCTTGAGCATGCGTCCGGCGGACGGATAAACGTAGAGATAATCCCTGCAATGGCGCTCGGTGGTAAACCGAGTCAGCTGTACGATCAGGCAGTGAGCGGTGCTGTAGATATTGTATTGACCGTACCGGGCTACTCTCCCGAGCGATTCAAGCGTACGGAGGTGTTCGAGTTGCCCTTCCTGATGGAAGATTCCGTCGCTACTTCAAAAGCTTTCTGGGATCTGATTGTCAGCGAGTTACAGACGACTGAATACCAGGAAGCGAAGATTCTGGCGGGCTGGGTTCATGGTCCGGGGGTGGTTCATACCCGGCAGCCGGTAACACAACTCGAAGATATTTCGGGTATGGCTATCCGGGGTCCAACCCGGCTGGCAACAGAACTGCTACGGGAACTGGGGGCAGAGCCGGTGGCTATGCCGTTGCCAACGATTCCTGAAAACCTCCATGACGGAAAAATCAGCGGTACCTTGTTGCCATGGGAAGTGACGCCTTCTATCAAACTGGCAGAGATTGTTGATCATCACCTTGAGTTTGATGACAAAAGAGCGATGTACACGACAACGTTTGTGATGGCCATGAACTGGGAGTCGTATGCAAAAATCCCAGATGATCTGAAGCCGATTATGGACAATTTCAGTGGTAAGGGTTTGTCGACCTTTGCAGCAGAGGTGATGGCAGGCGCTGATGCCTACGGCAAGCTGGTCGCAGGCGATAACAAGCTGACCGTGTTGAAAGGCCAGGAGGTACAGCGCTGGATTGTTCAGGCCCAGCCACTTTACGATCGATGGTTTGCCTATGCAGAACAGAATGGATTTGATGGTAGTGCCATGCTGGGTAAAGCCAGAGAACTCATTCAGTACAACCGGTGGCGGTAGCTGTTACTCATTACCGTTTCAATTGAACGTTAAGCACCAATTCAGTCCCAGGTGAAAGCATTGATCTTAAAAAAAATCCGGCCGTTTGCAGTATTGATAGGCTTAATCGCATTGGCAGGTGTTGCCACTGCACAGAATACTGATGAGCATGGCCCGGTGGCTTTGCGGGTGTACTACAGTGATCTTTATCTGGCGTTGTCGCAGTATGAGCTGGATGAGGTGCCGTTCAGGCAAAAGCAGATCAAAGCAGCTCGCAACGAGTCTTTGCTTGAACTGGCGAAACGCAACCGTATTGATGAACTGGATTCTTATCATCTGGCTGCTGCCATTTATGAAGCGAATCTGCACCAGTTCAGTCATGCGGATACGGCAGAGCTGCAAGCCGGTGCAACAATCAATATGCCTTCGGTTGGCGATATTTTTATTGCACAGGATCGTTACGAAAAATTGAAGGTTGTCGGAGACAGCCTCGATTTCAGCAACGAGCAAAATCAGATGCGTAACGGTCTGAGGCGGCCTTTCGGGAAATCGCTGGTGATGATAGGCCCGACTGCACGCGATGAATTACCGCGCAACCGCGAGGTGACGTTATCAAGTTATCGACCGGAAGCCGCTACCGGCAGCCTGAATTCCGTAGTCAGTGTTCATGGTTCTGCAATAAAAGAGGTAGATGATAACGACTTTCTGTCACGTGCAACCAGGGCCTCGGGTGCAGAGCGTATCCCTGCAGATGCAGGGTCAGTCGCGATAAACGGTTTGAATAGTAACGTGACCGGTGCGGCAGGGCAGACTTTCAGTCGATGGATAAGCCAATCAGAAGAGAGCACCCTGATTTCAGATCGAACCGTGCGATCAGATGCACAACAGCAGCCGGTGGTAATGCCGGAAAATATCGAGCTGTCAGTGGCAGAGCTCATACCTTCTGCAACGCAGAAAGTGCCAGTGGCGAAACCTGCGAGCCGGGTGGTTCAAAGAGAACCGGTTGAGCTCGGGTTTTCAGATTCTCAACTGCTGGTTGAGTCCATCGTGAAACCTGTCGGGTCTAAGCAGGTACAAGGATCATCGCAGACATCATCGATGGCTGTCTTAGAGAAAGAGTCCGTAGAACCTGTAGCGCTTGACTATGCTCAGGCGGTTGAAAACAAGCAGATGAAACCGGTCGACGTTGTTATCCCTGATGTCGTAGCGCTCGATGATATCGAGGCTGATACAAACGTGGAAGCGAGCAACCCGGTTCAGGTAAGTGAAGTTGCTGAAGCATCAGTGCCATTACCATTGCAGGATGATAGCTCGAGTGAGAGCGATTCTGATGCGCTGGCCATTCAGGAGACCTCATCACCGGCTGCATCATCACCATCGACGCCTGCGTTGGTGATAGAACAAAACACCGAGTCCCGGCGCACGATTGACACCGTGGAGTTGACGTCGGTATCCGAACCTGACCGGCAGCGCAACAATAATGTGCCTGATCTGAACGTTGGCGCTGCGATTGCGGCTGCCGAGCCGCTGATGACTACTGGTGCGGCTATAAAGAGCTCGATCGACACTAAGCGTGACACCTATTTAGGGCCACCCAGAAATACGCCTGCTCCTTTGTCAAAGTCAGCATCAAATGATCCACTGAGTGATATCGTCGAGTGGACATTCGATGACGGTGCTTCTGTTGGAACGGTGTTGAACAGACTGGCCGAGTATGTGGGATATGAGGTTATCAGTACTGATGAAATTGTGCTCGACAGTTACTCGCGCCGGTTGCCGGTGCGACAACGCACCGTCAGTGGTATTTCGGTTGAAGAAGGCTTTTCGATGTTAGCCGGCCGGGGCCTTGAAACAGTGTTTGATCATGTCAGTCGTTCTGTCAGCCATATCCCGAAAGGAAGCGTACCGGCGACCCCTCTGGTGGCAGATGTGGAGACCGGTGGATTCAATGCGAAAACACACGAGCAATTTGTGCAGGTTGCCGGTATTTATTCCATGCTTCAGCAGTTTCCCGATGATATCTTAAGTGCCGCGGGCAGACATGCCAGTCGCTGCGACAGTGCGCCGGTAAGTTCGCAGCCTAATGCGACTCGCCTGCATAATGTTATTGTTGATAACCTTCAACAAAAGACCCTGGAGCCGGTTACTCGCAGTCTGGTTGAGTGGTATGCATCCTCTACCGGTCAGAAAGTACTCAAGCTGGAAAAAGAACAAATGGACGATACGGGTTTCCAGCAGTTTGTCGTCGATGAAAATCGCCTTGAACATATCAGGCAAATATACAACAACACGGTAACCGGTAAAGGGATCACCAGCATAGCGGTGGAGCTGGACTACGCCGGATGGTCACTCAGTGGTTGTAAACAGAAGGCCGAACGTTCCGGAGATGTGCAAAAAATGTCTATGGAGCTGACGCACGGACAGGCAATTAAAAAGAAGCGCGAGAAACTGGAGTCAGTCATCCGGGATGACATGCTGCGTTCACTGGCTTATCAGTTTTCATCACTGAGTGATAATGAACTGGCTGAATATGCTGAAATCACCAGTATCAATGCTGGAATCTATTCTGAGCTGGAACAGTCAGTGGTGGATGCGATTGAGATGGAAACCAAGGTGATCACTGTTTCATCAGCACAGTAGAATCAGCGCCGTGTGCATTATGCCTGAGGCTGGTGCTGTGGTTAGAAGTTCAGTCGCGCAGACAGCATGGTGCCATTAAATCCGATGTTCCAGTAAGGGTCTGCAGTGGTCGCCGACCCGATGATGTCGCCGGACTGGTAACGCTTTAGCGCCTCGATTGATTGCTTCGGGGCGGTGCGTATTTTAAGCTCACCGAAAGCGAGTCCGCTGAGAAAGCCACGGATTGCCTGTTTCTCGCCGGAACCCTTCTCGTTCACAATCAAGGCTGCGATAGCGTGAATTACGCCGGAGGTAACCCGGTTTTTTCTGCTTTGCTCGTGTGCCTCGCGGCTGGCCGCCGCATTCAGCATTTGCTCTGCTGTGTTGAGTTTGTTGCTAATTTCCGCGCTGGTGTTTTGTGGCAGTGATGAGAGTGTCTGCTGATAATGATGAATTTGCATCGGGTTTTTGATGCCGCTGTACAGGCCGAGCAATCCTACTGCCAGCGCCGTACCTGAATCTACCTGCTCGCGGTGGTTATCTGCATTACTGTAACCTGCGGCATTGATCACGCTATCCGCTGCGATCACCGTTAACCAACTGTTTTGCCACAGGCGGCTATGCCTTGCTTCTGCATTCAGGTGGCTTTGAATAAATTGAAGCTTATCCAGTTCGTTCGCATAAACACCGGGAGTAAGCAGGCACAGGAAAAGACAGAATGTTCTGGTTTTACCAATCACGGATTAACCTTTTTAAGGGTGGGTTATACCTATTAACGGTTTGAACTACAGCCGGGGAATAATCTACGCCTTCCTGACTGTTTGCTTAGTTTACTTTAAAAGCTGATGATGAGACTTTTTGAATCACAACTTTTGAAGTTGGCAATGCACAGAGGCTGCTCGATAGGCTTTCGTATCGGCAGGGTGAGTCGGAGTGCTCTGGCACTAACTTTGCGCGACTCAGCGCTGCTTTTTGTTCCGCAAATCCGGCGTACAGCCTTACTGTGGTTTTCACTACCAACTCTTCGCAATCCTCGGAAGTCCGGTTTGATACTGAACTCATTGGTCACATCGTGATGATCGGAATGATGGCTGCATCGGGCTGATGCACGTACTCTTTGTGACAGAAAACCGATTTGATCGCCTGTCTTCAGGTGATGGCTCCACCCGTTATCGTTGTTTCAATGTGGCGGAAGCGCTGATCGCATCAGGCCACCGTGCCACTGTCGCAAGCCTTGGCGAGGTACAGCTGCGCTTTCTTGGTCAGTACGATGTGATCAGTGTGCTCCGTCCGCGTGCCGGCGGTCGGCTTAAGCGCCTGGTTCGTGCAGCCCGTGCGAAGGGTATTCACCTGGTAGCCGACTTTGACGATTTGATTTTTGATGTGACTGCCGCTTCGCAGTCGCCGCTGGTGCTAAACGGGTTTGCTGAAGAGCAATCAGTAGCACGTGGATTCCACCGGTTTGCAACTGCGGCGGAGACGTTCGATGAAATTACCGTGTCTACTGAGCCATTGGCTGTGGCAGCAAAGCAATGTTTTCCGGAACACTCGGTTTATGTACTGCCGAATGGCCTGTCACCATTGTGGCTGACCAGTGCAGATTCGCAGATCGACACCACTGATACGCTGAACGGTGAGTTTCAGGCGCTGAGTTATTTACCGGGCACACGCAGTCACGATGCTGATTTTCGTATGATACAAACAGCGGTGGCAGACTGGCTGGCGGCAGATACAGATCGGACGCTGCGTATTGTCGGTGAGCTCAATTTTGATAATGACATCGCCGACTCACATCAATTGGTTAGCGAGCCGCTAGTGCCGTATTTTCGACTGCCGGAGAAAATCAGGACTTCCGGCGTGACGCTGGCACCGTTGCTCCCGAACCGGTTTAACGAGGCAAAATCACATATCAAGTTTCTGGAATCTGCAGCTTTCGGCGTGCCGGTAGTCGCAACAGCCAACGCCGATATTGCTCAACATCGTCGGATCAGCGGATTGTATTGTCCCGCTAATCAAGAAAAGTGGTATGAGACTTTTGAACTGGCGAGTGTTGCTGCCAGCGATGCCGGTGTTTGCACAGCGCTGAAAAATTACGTTCGTACTCAGTGGACCTCTGTTCAAACATCAAAAGCGGCGATAGAACGCTGGCAGCGCAGCAGTCGCTCGAATGTCCGGCAGTGCGCTTTTACGCTGAATACTGCTGATGATCCCGAGCGATTTTTTCTGTCGCTAAGACCGGTGCCCCTCGTTTTCAGCGGCGGAGGCTGGCAGGCGGATTTGACGACTCACATTATTCTGTTCGAATCAGCTTCTGCCGAACAGTTCGAAGAGCTGGATTTTGATTCGATTAAACAACAAGTGATCGGTACCGGGCTTGCCGGGGATCAATGGCTGGTGCTGGTGGATAGTGAACTGCCGAAACAGCTTTGTGCAAAATGGCAATCAATACTACGTGAGTGGCGACCGCAGGCTGCTCACACTGGCGTGTTGTCATCGTACAGTTTTGCCGACCGGTGTTCGCTGCTTTTTCAAAGTGATGTAATTATCCGGGTAACGCCCAAGACGGCGCAAAAAGCGACCCGCCGGCATGGCAGGACACAAACGCTGTCAGAGCGTTTTGCTGTGTCTGTCGACAGATGGTCCAGGAAAGCCCGTAAGTTTCGTGAGTCACCTCGACGCTTCTTTGCGGACAGTCAAATTGTCCGACTGACCGGTATGCGGTGGCATTAGTTTGCGCATCGTCACACCGGCGCGGCGCGGCTGCCTTTCTTTTATACACCGCTGATGTAAAAATCCCGCGTTCTGTTTAGAACTCCCGATACGGCGAGCTGGCTTAATGAAAAACTATATTCAGGAACTGACCTGGCGAGGCATGATCCACGACACCATGCCCGGTGTCGAAGCACATTTGCTTGAGCAGATGCGCAGCGCTTATGTCGGGTTCGATCCGACCGCAGATTCGCTCCATATCGGTAATCTGGTGCCGATTATGCTGCTGGCCCATTTTCAACGCTGCGGTCACAAGCCGATTGCACTGGTGGGTGGTGCGACCGGGATGATAGGTGACCCCTCCGGCAAGAGCAGCGAGCGCAATCTGCTGGATGAGCCCACCTTGCGCCACAACCAGGAAGCCGTACGAAGGCAACTCAGTCAGTTCCTGGATTTTGACTCATCAGCTGCGAATACGGCAGACATGGTCAACAACTACGACTGGATGAAAGACTTTTCGTTTCTGGACTTTATTCGCGATGTTGGAAAACACATCACGGTGAATTACATGATGGCGAAAGACTCGGTTAAAAATCGCATCAGACCCGATGCGGAAGACTCTGCATCGGGGTCTGAAGGGATGAGTTTTACCGAGTTTACCTATCAGCTGGTGCAGGGTTATGACTTTCTGCATTTGTACAATCACAACGATTGTTCAGTTCAGATGGGCGGGAGTGATCAGTGGGGTAACATCACTACCGGTACCGAACTTGTGCGCAGAATCGGGCAGGGCAAGGCCTACGCTATTACCTGTCCGCTGATTACCAAGGCGGATGGCTCAAAGTTCGGCAAGAGTGAGGGGGGTAATGTGTGGCTCGACCCGGAGCGCACGTCGCCTTATAAATTTTATCAGTACTGGTTGAATTCCAGCGATGAAGACAGTGAGAAATACATCCGTATATTCACATTTCTTGATCAACCGACAATCGATGCGTTGATTGCCGAACACCGTGAAGCACCGCACCTGCGTGTGCTGCAAAAGAAACTTGCCAGTGAGATTACGCTACTTGTTCACTCGGATGACGAGTTGCAGAAGGCCATCGCTGCAAGCGATATACTGTTCGGTAAAGGCTCGAGTGATGATCTGAGAAATCTCGATGAAAAAACGTTTCTCGATGTTTTTGACGGTGTGCCACAGGCAACCGTACCGAGGTCTTCTATTGAAGCCGGGCTGGATATAGTCGCGGCACTGGCAACGGATACCGGCTTTTTGAAATCCAACAGCGAAGCGCGGCGTGCGCTGAAAGAAAACTCAATATCCGTTAACAAATCCAAAGTCGGTGAAGAGTTCACTCTTGGCAACACAGACCTGCTAAGCGATAAGTTTATTCTGCTGCAGCGAGGAAAGAAAAACTACTTTATTCTGCGGGCGGAGTAGCCCGCTGAAAATATCCCGCGCGTTATAGAACCCGGTCGAGATGGTTGCGGAATTTTTCCGCAGCCATAAAGCCGACGACTCGGGTGCCTTGAATTTCGACGCCTTCATTGTTGTAGAAGATAATTGCCGGCGGTCCGAAGATGCCGTAGTGGCGCAGCAACTCTTTGTCGAGCTTATCGTTGGCAGTCACATCTGCCTGTAGCAGCACTGCCCGACTCATGCGTTCGGCGACCTGAGGGTTGGTAAAGGTGAAGGCTTCCATCTCTTTGCAGCTGACACACCAGTCTGCGTAAAAATCCAGAATGACCGGTTTATTTTGCGCACGTGCCGAGTCAAGAGCGGCTTGCAGATCCGGCACTCCCTTTATTCTGTCAAAGGTGACGTGTTGACTGCTGCCATTGTTAGCGGCCCCGTTGCTGATGCCGGCCAGACCCTGCAGTGGTTTAAGTAAAGTGCCGCTGCCCGTACCGACACCGATCAGTAATAGTGTGCCGTAAACAACACTGGCATAACCCACCCCCCTGGCAATTTTGTCCAGACTGCCGGTAGGTTTCCCGTCGAATACGCCGAGGAACATGCCGATCATGATTAGCAGCAGAGACGCCAGCAACATTATCACCGGAGTGGGGAGAATTCGATCCAGCATCCAGATAGCCAGCCCCAGCATCATAAATCCGAAGGCGGCCTTAATTTTATCCATCCAGGGGCCGGCAGTGGGAAGGTACTTTCCAAACGAGGTGCCGATAATCAACAGTGGCAACCCCATTCCCATACTGAGCGCAAAGAGTGCCGCGCCTCCTAGTACCGCATCACCGGTTTGCCCGATGTAGATCAATGCGCCTACCAGCGGTGCAGTGACGCATGGGCCGACAATTAATGCCGACAAAAACCCCATACTGGCGACACCGGCATAGCTACCGCTCTTCTGATTGTTGCTCACATTCATTAAGCGGTTTTGAATAAATGCCGGCATCTGTAGTTCGTACAGTCCGAACATGGAAGCTGAAAGGACAACGAACAGCAAGGCAAATGAAATCAGTACATACGGGTGTTGCAGGGTTGCCTGAATGTTCTCGCCGGTCAGACCGATAATGACTCCGGCAATGGTATAGGTCAGTGCCATTGCAAGAACATAAACGAGTGACAGTGTAAAAGCCTTGCCCGTGCCTACCTTGTCGCCTCTGCCGACAATGATGGATGAAAGGATGGGTACCATCGGCAATACGCATGGCGTAAATGTCAGTAAAAGGCCAAGCCCGAAAAATGTCAGAATAGTGGTCAGTGTTTTACCACTGCCAAGGCTTGCCGCCAGCCGGTCCTGTTCGGCCATGATGGGGGCGGTGTTATCGATGCCGGCAGTGACATCGGCGCTACCGCTTGTCGAGCTGACTGTTACTGTGCCGCCTGCGGTATTCGACAGAGACGCTGTCATAGCAGCAGGTATTTCGGCAATGCTGATTTCTTTAAACTGCGGTGGATAGCAGATACCAATATCGGCACAACCCTGGTAGCCGACTTTCAACCGCACGTTGCTGGCGGCGGTTTCGGGGTTGTTAAAATTCAGCAGCGCTGTAGCTTCGATGCGGTGTACTTCCACTTCACCGAAAAATTCATCGGTTTTTAACTTCCCTTCAGTCAGCTCGACGCTCGTGATGCCAAGGTCGGAAGGCTGCAATATTTCGAATTTGAATTTGGGATCGTATAAATAATGTCCATCGGCGATCTGCCAGCGGATCGGCAGCCTGCCGTCCTTAACCGGGTCAACCAGCACCGTAAACGCCAGTTCAGGGTCGAGTACCTCATCGCTCCCGCTATCTATGCGCATTGAATCAAAAAGCGAGTTGCCCGGTGATTCAGCGTTGCCGCTTAACAGCGGGCTGCTGAAACTGCTGTTTGCGGCAGAATTGCTCAGGGCACTGTTGCCAAACGAATTGTTCGACACCGGTTCAGTCAGTACCGGGTCGCTCAGCGCCCCGGAATTGTTGCCGGTGAGTGCCTTCGGCAGTGGATTCAGTGCACTGATTTCGCTGCCAACGGTGCCGGTGCTTGCGGGGATTTCAACGATGAATTCTTCGGTCATCGGCGGGTAGCAGACGCCGGCATCGGCACAACCCTGCGATACCACCTCAACTGATACCCTCGAAGTGGATGTCATACTGGCGATGTCGGCACTGAACGCTACTGCATGACGGAAGGTTTCTACCTCGCCGAAGAACTGATCCTGCTTGCGAATGCCCTGCGGTAAATCCAGGCTGCCGACCAGTGCCTGGTCAGAATTAACTTTGTATTTGTTTTTATAAACAAAGTAACCTTCGGCTATGTCCTGGCTGACCGTGATTTTTCCGTTGTCTACGGCCACACTGGTCTGGAACGCCTGCTGTGGCGACAGAAGTTCGTCCTGACCATCATCACCCCCGATCAGGGAGATTGCTGCAGCGCTTCCGGCGAACAAAACGCCCAGCAGAAATATGACGCGGCTGAACAGACGTTGAGGCATGGGTATTCCGTGGTATTTTCGGCTTTCGACCATATGCATAGTGTTATTTTCGAGCGAAGCAACAATACATATTAAAATGTGAACTCTGCGTTATAGAAATATGACGTTTAATATCGCCCGCTGATTTCATTATCGGTAGTAATCTGAGAACTTGTCACGATTATGCCTGATTGTG
>JAHDHK010000046.1:9298-28203 GCA_020631335.1 Chromatiales bacterium | reverse complement strand
GGGTGTACAACAGATTGTCGGTGGTGAATACACCAGCGCAAAACAGTCAGTCGAGGGAGAACAATAATGCGAACCTCTGTTAGCAAAATTATCTATCGTTTGGCTGCCTGTGCGATTGGTGTGATGATGTTTACCGGCATGGCGTCAGCGCATCACCTTAATTCAGTTGAGCAACCGTCACTTCGTGTTGCTATCGAGCGTATGCAGGTGCCTGCCAATGCGCAGTCGCTGATTCAGCTCGCTATGGAAAGACTCGCCTTTCAACAGGAAGTGCAGGCGGTCAAGGTGGCTGTGCAGCGTCAGCATTCGCTCCAGGTCAGCCAAATCAGCTGGACAGCGGACTCATTGGTGGTCACCGGTCATCGTCTGGTCCGCCGGCAAAATGAGGGAGCACCTGCATCAATGTGGCTGGAACAGGTTCGGGTGACAGTGCCTCGCCAGCATACGGCTACCGCCTGGGACGTCAACGCATTGCAAAAAGAACTCGAACGACTGGGTATAAAAATCAAGCCGAAACCGGCCGCACCGAAACCGTCGCAGATCTCCGGCTGAGGGCCCCGCCGGGAACGGTAAGGCAGGTCGCCTCGATTGCTTTGAGGTGGCAGGGTACAATCAGCGGTTTGCTGACGACGAAAAGGGTGTTGAAAAACACCTGCGCCAGGCCGGCAGGCGGTAAATTGCCCCTCAAAAACTATTTTGCAGGGTAGTTTGTTGCCTTCTCAGGCCATCGCTCATCTCGTTTTTCAATGTTCTGGTTACCAGACGACCTATGAGTGCCCTCGTAGATATGCTGCAAATTCTGATGAGTGCTGTTTTGTTGTTCTCGCTGGCAATGTCGTCAGCGGCCGCCGGCAATTGTGCCGAAGGCCAGGAAGTCTGCTTTGATGAGGCCGACCACGAGCTGCCAATTGCGCAAACAGAGCCAGTATCGCAAGTCCCTGAGCCCGTTGTTACCGAATCTGTGGTCAATCCGCAAAACGTCCCGACGGACAACCCGTCTGATAGCGCACCTACGCTGCAGCAGCCTGACGCAGAAGGGATAACAGCCGAGCAGCAGTTGCTGATAGATGGCATTACAGCTGATTTAAATGCCCGCCGATTGATGCGTCCGCAGGGAAACAATGCATTAAACAAAGTGCGTCGGCTCAAACAGATTATGCCCGCCCACGACTATGCGATAAACGGTGAGCGTTACATTGCGCGTGTCTACATGGTGCTTGGTCGGCGTGCGATGAAAAATAAGGATATTGCACTGGCCGAAAAGAGATTGAACTCCGCTTTGAAGCTCGATAAGAAAGTCCCCGGTAAACAAGCATTGATTGAGCAAATTCTGGCGGCACAAAAAGCATCGGTAGTCACTGCCGAAAAAGCGCCGACAGAAGAAAATCCGCGATATCGCGACACTGAAAACAACCTGGCATCCGCAACACAGGCTGCCGCGGGTGGTTTTGTTGCGCCGGTCATGGTCGCTATTCCGGCGGGTAAGTTTGTGATGGGCAGTGAAGCAGGTGCAGAAGATGAAAAACCCATGCACGAAGTCACCATTGAGGCATTCAGCATGTCGAAGTTTGAAATCACGCTGGAGCAGTATCGGGTCTACGCAGTGGAAAACCTGATGCCGGCACCGCAGTACCTGCCCGAAGACAGCACCCGTCCGGTCACCAATGTCAGTTGGGAAGATGCACGTGACTACGCACGCTGGCTTAGTGTCAGGACTGGCAAGTCATACCGGCTGGCCACCGAGGCAGAGTGGGAATACGCAGCTCGTGCCGGAACGGTCACTCCGTACTACACCGGCGAAGACCTGCTGAACGGCGGCAACTGCGACGGTTGCGGCAGTGTGTGGGATGCAAAACAGAGCGCACCCGTGGGCAGCTTTCCTCCGAATGAATTCGGTCTGTACGACATGCATGGTAACGTATGGGAATGGGTGCAGGACTGCTGGACAGACAACTACTTCGGGCGTGGTGATAACTCGGCTGCTATTGTGCTTACCGGTTGTGAAAGACACGTACTCAGAGGTGGTTCCTGGGCCAACACTGCCGATTATGCGCGAGCCAGCTATCGCGGTAACCAAAGCCCTGTCTATCGGCATGAGAGCATCGGGTTTCGGGTTGTGCATGATGGTTTGTAGCAGTTCTGTGGGCAGCCAGATAACAAAGCCGGTATATGTTGTCGTGATGGGCGTGAGCGGCTGTGGAAAGAGCACCATTGCAAGGGACATAGCGGCCGGCATAAATGACGCTGTTTTTATAGATGGTGACGACCTGCACCCGCAGTCGAATATAAACAAAATGTCTGCCGGCATACCGCTGAATGACGATGACCGCTGGCCATGGCTGGATATTATTCGCAATCGTGCAGCGACAACCCTGCTCAATAGTCAATCATTTGTTGTTGCCTGCTCAGCGTTAAAAAAGACATACCGGCAAAGACTGTGCGACACGCTTGCCGATAGTTGGTTTGTTTACCTGGATGGCAGCAGAGAACTGATCACCCGAAGGCAAAGTGCCCGACGAGATCATTTTATGCCCTCCTCACTTATTGCCAGTCAGTTTGGTGCGCTCGAAGTTCCGGTTGATGAGGCAAACGTCATTCATGTGTCCATCGATCAAAGCGTTGATCGCGTAGTAGCAGAGGCACTGCGGAAACTGCATGAGCAGGTACATGTTGATAAATAGTCACATCCAACAAGCCTCATTAACCATCAAGCCTCATTCGTGATGAGTAAGAAATCCGGCCAGCTCAGCAGTAACATCTCTAAGGCAGTCAGTGAATTTCTAGACAAGGCAGACAATCTGCCCAAAGCACACGAAGGCGGCAGGTCGGGTAAGCTGGTCTTTGTGATGGACGCTACTGCCAGTCGTGCGGGTACCTGGGATATGGCCAGCAAGCTACAGGGGGAAATGTTTGCCAAGTCGAGTGCAGTGGGTTCGCTTGACCTGCAACTGGTGTTCTTCCGCGGTTACAACGAATGCAGGTCGACCAGGTGGCTGTCAAACCCGATGGATCTGTTGCGTTTGATGTCTAAAGTATCGTGTCTGGCTGGACAAACACAACTGGAGCGTGTGCTAAAACACACCATCGCAGAAGCCAGAACAACCGAGGTTGATGCACTTGTCTATGTGGGCGATAGCATGGAAGAAGATCTCGACACGCTGGGTGCGCTGGCAGGAGAGTTGAAACTACATGGCGTCCCGATGTTCATCTTTCAGGAGGGGCACGATGTGATCGCCTCCGGCGCGTTTCGTCAGCTTGCGGTGATTAGTGGCGGCGCACACTGCACCCTTGATCACAACAGTCCGCAGCAGCTCGGGCAGTTACTCAATGCTGCCGCAGTATATGCAGCAGGCGGCCGCGGCGCACTGGATGAACACGCAAGGCTAACCGGAGGTATGGCCGGCAAACTACTAAAACAGCTCAAATAACAAAAGGCAGATGCCGTTACCATCAACTGCCCGGTCGATGCCATTTAGCTG
The DNA here is from genome assembly GCA_020631335.1 of Chromatiales bacterium. Lineage (GTDB taxonomy): Bacteria > Pseudomonadota > Gammaproteobacteria > Granulosicoccales > Granulosicoccaceae. The sequence continues at coordinate 24,724 of JAHDHK010000046.1, read as the reverse complement.
GAGTGCGGCGGTATCAGTGATCACTATCTGCAATACAAAGCAGCCAGGAAATCGCTGATGGGACCCGCGTCTGAGCGATACCATCCGGAGGAAACCTCAGTGTTGAGTGAACAGTATTTGATCGATGTGAAACTGCGTCGTGATGATGTGCCGGACTTAAACCATTATCCGTTTAATCTGCAGGCTGTACGTTCTCTGGAATCGCTCCGGCTGCATCCCAAAGTCACCTTTTTTGTGGGAGAGAACGGGTCTGGTAAATCAACCCTGCTGGAAGCGATTGCAGTTGCCTGGGGTTTTAATGCCGAGGGCGGGAGCAGAAATTTCAGTTTTGGAACTCGAAAATCTCATTCAGTTTTGTATCAGTATCTGCGTCTGTCCCGAGGCATAAAAAAACCGAAAGATGGATTCTTTCTCCGCGCCGAAAGCTTTTTTAATGTCGCCACAGAAATAGAAAATCTCGACAATGAACCTGCACCCGGTCCGCCAATTATCAGTTATTACGGAGGTGAATCATTACATGAGCAATCGCACGGTGAATCGTTTTTAGCGTTGTTTATGAATCGATTCTCGGGTAACTCATTTTTTATCCTGGATGAACCGGAAGCTGCACTTTCACCCACACGGCAACTGGCAATGCTGGCAAGGCTCCATCAATTGGCAGGGAAGGGCAGTCAGTTCATTATTGCAACACATTCACCGATTGTGATGGCCTATCCCGATGCGAAAATATTAGCAATGGGTGAAGACGGTGTGCATGAAGTGGAGTACGAGCAAACAGAACACTTTCTGGTGACTCGCCGTTTTCTAAATGGACGAGAGAAAGTGTTGGACGAGTTGTTTGAACAGTGAGGGATGTGCTATTCGAATGCCGACGAGAGTCGGGATTCGTAGTGTGGTATTCGGGTGCGCTACTTTGACTGATTCATTAGTTGCCACCTATATTGGCTGCCCGGCAGGTATCCCGGTATAGACAGACTGGAAAAGACAATGCGGACAAGAATGTTTGGAAGTATAAGTACGCCAACTATTGGATGCTATCGACCATTACGGACGGGTATTGCTGCGCTGTTCGCGTGCTGCTGGCTCCTCACCGGGATTGCTGAAGGCACAGAGCGCAAGCGCCAGCGCTTTGAAATAGCTACTCTATTTCATCCAGCCGATCCCTTTTTCGGCGGGCAACTGGACAAATGGCTGGATATCGTTGAGAAGAGTGCTGACAGGAGTATGCGATTGCGGCGCTCGCGTAAAGCACCCGGTTATTCCGCTATCCAGATTGTGCAGTCACTGAGTGCCGGCAGCATAGATGCAGTGTTGCTTGATCCGGTCGGGCTCGGGTACAGACCGGAGATAGCGCAGCTATTCGGTGGCATTCCATTCGGGCCGTCGACTTCAAAAATTATTGACTGGGCAGAGTCAGCCACTGGTAGTGATATGGTTAATGATGAATTCAGGCAAATAGGGGTAAAGGCTTTGCTTTGTGGTCATGGCAGGCGCCCATCGGGAGTTTTCTCACGGGATGAGTTTGTCTGGCCTGAGTCTTCAGGGAGCCTCACAATACATTCTCAGGGCATAGCCAATAATGTTTATGAGAATCTCGGTATCTTCCCCCGATTGTTGCCAGCTGGCGATCTGTATATGGGTTATGCAAGCGGAGTGGTTGATCTGCTTGTATCGCTAAATCCGATGATGGATGCTCGTACCGGTTTTGCGCAACTTTCCCGATATTTTTATTTTCCATCGTGGGAGCGCACGAGTACATTCGCTGTACTGTTGGTACGCCTGCGTACCTGGGATTCTATGTCTGACGATAGTCGGCGTGTAATGGCAGGTGCTTGTCAGTCTTTAAATAATAAACCTGTCAGTGTGGATCCGGCGATAGCACTGTCCAGTATTGCAGAACAAGGGGCAAATAATACGGTTGTTGTTCCATGGCCCTCCGTTTATCTGAAAGCAGCGAAACAAGCATGGGTAAAATCGGCATCGGAGCTGGCAGCGCGATATCCTGTGCTCGGGCAAGCCCTCGAAGCGCTTGACGTGCCGGGTTTGAATCCAGAGTAGTGCTCCTGTTTGAAGGTGTTGCGTGGAGCGATAGTCTGCTTTACCTGTGTGGCATTACACTACTTGTAAACTTGTGATAAGTGAATTGCTATGGTTGATATTATGCAGAATCCGAAGCTGTCCAATAGCGCTCTCAATGAATTGTTCCTTCGGTCGTGGCCTGATTATAAAGAGCGTGATTTCAAGCCGGTTCTGGAAAGGAGTCTGGCCTATTTCGGTGGTTTCTCAGGGGCAACACTTATTTCATATTTAAATGTTGCGTGGGATGGCGGGCTACACGGCTTTATACTTGATACCACAGTCCATCCCAATTATCGACGTAAGCAGGTTGCGCTGAATATGCTGATAAAAGCCACTGATGTTGCACGTATTCATGGGCTCGAATGGCTTCATGTTGATTATGCGCCGGTATACGAAGCGCTTTATCAAAAAGCCGGGTTTCGCAGCACTGCTGCCGGTATATTACAGCTAGCTGATCCCTAGTGTTTTTGTTTCTTTGAGATAAAAATCATGCACACGTTGGTTCAAACTATTCGCCATAATTTCCAAAACTAGAATTCACCATAATTCCAAAACTAGAAAAAGAGTTTCTTTATTTTCTGATTCGTACCTTATGGGCAAGAATCAAATTGTCGGCAATGGCTGCTCCGGTTACGCGTAGCACATCCCTTTGCTGAATTGTCACCGGATCAATGATGTTGCCCGAGCGATCGGTGAATTGTGTGTTCTCGTCAGTTCTGAAAAGCAGCTTCTTTATTTCGAATTCTCCCGATTCGTACAGCTTTGCCACTACACCATTGATTACCACCAGTTCGAGTGTTGATACTGAAACGTCAGGTAAGACATCAGTGGTTGTTGCCTTAAGTGGAGCCTGTGGAGTGATCTCTGCATCGGAATCGATTTCGATCTTGACTGTATCTCCTGTCTTTAATTCAGCATTGTCGGTCGGGTTTTCTATGGAGGGTGGGCTAAACTCTACGGGGGTGCCTGCAACCCGGGCCTCACCGTCGGGTTGATCGGGAGTTTCCAGTTCTCCCACGACAAAGTAATCATTCGAAAGGTCGGGAACTCTGATGTAGTCGGCGATAATAACTCCGATGTTGTCTCTGTCTCCATTTACCTCGATGATATTACTGATAAAAATATCTTCGACGGTAAGCTCGTCAAGATAAGTGTCAGTGGTGATTTCAACGGACTGTCCGAGAATCTCCAGCTGCTTTTTGTCATCAGAGCTTGTGGTGATAGGCCCGGAGAGCAATGGCTTATACTCGATGGTTTGCACAATACTCTCGTCGTAGTTCACTGTTGCGGTCACCGGCATACCCACTCTTAGTGTATCCAGCGTCGTCTGTTCTCCATTGACTAATACAGTGGGCCGGGCAGCCGCGAGCGAGACTCCGTCGATCATCAGATCTGAGAGGGAATCAATCCGGCCTATAATCAAGCCGGTATCTACGTCAGGGGAGGTTCTTCCAGTACCAGTGACACCGCCGGTCGGCTGGTCTCCGCTGCATGAAGCAAGGACTATTGCTATCAACAATAAGGCTGAGCCAGCCTTAAAGGGTGCAGGATTAAAAATGTTTCGGCAATAATTATAAAGAGTCATTCTACTTGCTCTGACTGGCGTTTTTCACACAGGGATTCGGGACCTGTAACAGGGTTGTCTTCCCCTGTTTCGCTCTGTGCTGCTTGAAAATGGTAAACGCCCACCCCCAGTCTGAACTTCTCCGTGTCATCAGGACGGGCACTGAGTTTGGAGAGCCATGCGTCCAGGTTGGTGAGTACCTGCTGACATTCCTGCTCTATGAGCAGTTTGAATGCTTCCCTGTATCGTGATGGAACATTGATGTAGCTGACTTTTCGTTGAAAAAGACGATTGTCGCTATCGTTGTCAAGGTTATGGGCGATAGTATTGACTAAATCTGACACATCTCTCCCCAGATAAAACATACCTTCTTCATCGGTGGTGTGCAGGTATGCGCTGGTTTGCAGCTTGATCGACCCCCCTCGTGTGATACCAATGAGTTCAAGCCGTTCCAGTTCCTGTCGGATAGCGGTTGGGGTTATGTCCGGACAATAGCGTCGGATAAGTTGGTCGAACCCGTAATCGCCTTCGGGTTTTAATACAGCTGGTCTGCCGGTGCTGGTATTAAAATCAGGATCGCGTAGCCAACCCGAAATAACCCTGGCTGAGCGATTGAGCTTGTCGTGGGTGTTTTGATTTTGTATCGCAGGCAGGGTCTGTAGTCTTCTTACTTCACGACGGTACAACCCGGTCATCGCACAAATGCGAGATGCGGTTACTCTGTTGTTTTCCTCTTTGATGAGGTCTGCAGCAGCGGCCACATAGGCTCGCCTTAGAATTTCACTTGCCGCAGCAATTGACATCCCGCGACGCAACGCAAAGCGTGCCAGAGACTTGAAGATCCTGAACACTGCCACTGATATCCCTGTCGGCTGAGTGTCGGGCTGAAGTGAGTTATCCATTCGAAAAGTACTTCTAATCCTCGGAAATTTCGCAGAACGAAAAGGATATCGGCTGGAATTTATGCATCTGGAATGTTTTCAGGCTGTTGGGAGAAGTGTTTTAGTAACAATTACATAAGCTGTATTTCTTTTGCACCGAACAGCACCGAAATTAGCGGTATTTTGTCCGAAATTTTGGTTTTTGTGACATTTATATCAATTTCTGATTACAAATAACGCACTGTTTGAATCGCGTCTGCCGGTCAGGTGAGGCCGCTATTCGCCTCACCGGGGCACCACATAGTCACGTGGCGCCGGTAAAAACACTAATAGCGGGTGAAGTCGGGGGATTCGCAGAAACGGGAATTGCTTTGCGTGAACCGGTTGTAACAACAGGCGGGTCTGGTTAGTCCGGGTCAAGTGCCTGAGCAATGGAAATACACGTCAGTCGATGGAAATTGCCTTTGTGTAGCGGGTGGGGCGTGTTGAATTTCCGTGTGCAGGCACCGGTGGCATTCGTCAGTTTGTTTTACCCGGTTTGTACTGATGATCAGCCAGTGATTCGTTCCAGTCGAATTTCAAAGCCGTATTGAGCGTATGCATGTCATTCGAGCCGAACTATGAGGAAGAAAAATTTTGAAAATGAGTCGTAATTTAGCTAGCCCTTGTCATGAGAAAATTGTGGTTTTTCTCTCTTTAACAAATCCATCATTTAATCTGTTTGTTTGAAATAATTTTTAATTATTTGTAAAAACAATAGGTTAAGCCGTTTTTGTTGATGGCGCTTCTTTTTGGGGTAGTTGCTGAAAAGGTAATGGAAATTCAGTGATTGGTAAAAATGTACCATTTTGTTTTTTTAGTAAAAATGTCCGATTTCTGGATTTAATCACAGCGATTAACCCTGTTTGTGTTTAACCTAGTCTGCTCTTGAAACGTATGTATTCGGGCCGATCGGAAGAAGCGGAATACGCCAACTGTTCTTTTTGTCAGACAGAAGTACTCAGACTTTGATTGCACCCACTATAGATTCACTGACATTTGAAAATCCCTGTATGCACGATGCATTGCATAACAGCGGGTTGCCTTTGCTCCTGTGGCGAACTACCGGAAGTGACAATACAAATTATGATTGCAATGAACAGATTCGTGTGTTGGTTGAAACTGAATCAACATGGATACTACAGGAGTATTTAGAAAGGTACGGCTATCGTCTGATCGACACGCTACATTCCACCAAAGGTGTGCGAATGGATGAATATCTGGGGTATTGCGCATACTGTAAAAAATATATTCGGCTGAAAGTATGTAACAAGCTGATCACGGGTGATATCTCCGGCAATCATCTGGTTTTTAATCAAAGTGACAGGCTGCTGGATTCTGATTCTTCAGAAAAACGGTTCACATCTATATCTGGTACTGTTGAGGCGGTATCTCTGGTGTGTAATGCGGCTTTTTGCGCAGAATATCGTACGCGATACCGGCGTATGCTTTTGCACAAAGCAAAGTTGCTTGCCAGTGACTTGCCCTCGAATGAGTTTAAATCTATATGTCGTCTTATGATTGGTCACGATGCAGCTGATTACTGCATTAAGATATTGGATACAAAAGAAAGCTGGGAAGTTGATGTATTGCTCGCGGCTTTGTATCGCATGGTTAAATCTTCAGATGAAGTAACTTATGCGTCTGTGGGTCTGATGGGAAGAATCATGGAGCCTTTTGCAGCATTGCGCCGTAAGTTGACTGATAAATAGGCTGAGTCCGGCGTGCCCAGGTAATTATGACGAGCGAAACGCAGCATGATGGAAGGAATCATCGCAGTCCAGTTAATTCGGATTTTGACAGGCCGTCCCTGCCGTCTTCAAATACTCTATCTACAACCTCCAAATTTTCCGCACTGGTGTCTGCTTTCAAAATTCACCTTCAGTATTAAAGTTCGACAGCGTAGTCGAGGAAGATATCTTCAACGGGGCGAGTGTATGACCATTTTAAAAGTCTGATCGACATGTGTAGGCGAGTTGTGTGGCTTGTCTGTGGTATTTTAGGTTGTGCAATTAGGTTCATTTTTTAGAATGGAGACGTTGCCGAAAATGCTTGACCGGCAATCCGTTGCATTTGATACTGCTATCAAGCGTTGCATTCAATATCACTCAGCTTCAATTAAAAAGCGATTCCCGATGGTTTTGACACACAGTGCGTTGTGCGATAGAAGATTCTACTGCCGCATGGCTTTGCCACTATCCAATCGCTATTTTTGAATACAACCCCGTCAATCGCACGTGCGCTGTGGCTGATGCTGCTGTCGACGGTTTTACTGTCTACGATGCATGTGCTGGTCCGTTACGTCTCTGCTGATTTACATCCGTTTGTCGTTGTCTTTTTTCGTAACCTGTTTGGGCTGATTGTGTTGATACCGTTGTTGCTGAAGCACGGTATCGGCGCTCTGGTGACGCAACAGCCTTTCTTATATGCACTTAGAATTGCTATCGGGTTGTGCGCTATGTTGTCGTGGTTTTATGCGCTTAGCAAGGTCCCTGTCTCCAATGCCACCGCGCTGAGCTTCAGTTCAACTATTTTTGCGACGCTGTCAGCCTGGTTGTTCCTCAAGGAGCGTATGCGTATTCGACGCTGGGTGGCCATTATTGTCGGCTTGCTGGGGGTGGTGGTGGTATTGCGGCCCGGAATGGAAGGTTTTAATCGCTACGCACTATTGGTCATTGCGTCTGCCGCAACCTGGGGAATCAGTATCACGATTGTGAAAAAACTCTCCAGAACAGATAACACAATTACAATAGTTGCGTGGATGTCGATCGGGTTGAGTATCCTGTCATTCTGGCCGGCGTTAATCGTTTGGGAATGGCCTACAGCAACGCAGTTCGGGATTTTGCTCTTGATTGGTGGTCTGGCGTCCGGAGGGCATTTCTGTATGACGAATGCCCTGAGAATCGGTGACATGGCTGCGGTTATGTCAGTGGATTTTTTCCGATTGATCTGGGCCGCGATACTGGGTTACCTGTTGTTCAGAGATGTGCTTGATGCAGGTACAGTGTTGGGTGCCGGTATCATTTTCGCCAGTGCGTGGTACATTGTGGTGCGGGAGACTAAACTTGAAAAAGAGGCGCGAGTGAAGGGGCCGGAAGGTCAGGGCAGATAGCTTGCCGGCTAGCGTTGTTTTTTAAGCTCTGCCATCTCTTCTCTAAGTGTTCTTATCTCGGCTAGCAGCGTGCGATTATCGATGTCGGCTTCAACCCCTGCTATTCGGTCTGCTTCAGCTTTGGCTCGTTCCTGCTCTTTGTCGAGCACGTTGACAACAATGCCGATGACCATATTTAAAAAAGCAAACGCGGTAAAAAATATAAAGCTTAGATAGTAGATCCAGCTCAGCGGGTATACCGCTTGAGTCTCGTACATCACGTCTGTCCAGTCTTCAAAAGTCATGACCCGGAAGAGGGTCAACAAAGACACAGCAATGTCGCCCCACAATGTCGGGTTGATACTCTCAAACATTGTTGTGCCCATAGCGGCATAGATGTAGAAAATAATAAACATCAGTAACAGAACATAGGCAAGTTGCGGCAATGCCTTTATCAGTGAATTCAACAGTACTCTGAGTTCCGGAATGATGGATACCATGCGAAGTACCCGGAATACTCTGATCAGGCGCGCAACCAGCACCTGATCGGTGCTGCCACCCGGGATCAGGCTTACGGCGACAATGATGGTGTCGAATACATTCCAGCCATTGCGAAAAAATTTCCGTTTATCCGGCGTGGCGATAAATCTCAGGCTGATTTCTATCACGAAGAATACCGTGATCCCCCAGTCGATTATTTCCAGCAGCGTTTGAGTAGCAGGCGTGAGTTCGAATGTTTTTGCACCCAGCAGCAGCGCCGAGGCGATAATTACGCTGACTGCAATCCATTCGAACAGTCTGTTCTCTGCGATGCTTTGCAGGCGCTGATTGAGGTCCATATAATCCGGTTAACTTTTGGTTGTGGTCGACTGTCGGGCAGGTCAGGTATTATAGCGCCGGTGCAGCCGGTCTACATACGTCGTTGTGATCGGCCGGCATTGTAATCGCGCGTGTTTAGGATGAGAATTGAAAGCGTCGCTGATGATTCTCGGGGCCTCGGGCCTGCGCTGCGGCGCACACAGCGAAAAATCCGCAATGATGTGTATACCAGTCTTTTAATTTGCAAAAACGGAATATTGAATAATGTTCACAATAAAAAAAATTGTCAGTGCAGCGCTGATTACCACAGTGCTGACGCTCACCGCGTGTGCAAATGTGTCAACAAAAAAAATCCCGCCCGTGCCTGGTACAGACACCCGCAATGTGAATCTTTTTGTTAATAATGACACCGGTGAGGTTATTCTGAGCGGTCAGGTTAAGCGCGAGCTCGACAAGCTCAACGTTGAAAAGTCGGTTCGTGAAAAATACGGATATACCAACATTTCCAATCAGATTACCTTTGACTGATAGTTGATTGCCCGTTATTTAGCAAGTGAATAAGGCAGCGCCCCTATGATTACAGGGGCTCATTCAGATTGGGTGCGGGTATCAGCGGCGGCGAATCGTTGCTCATGGCTGCCGCCAGAGCCCGAAGCGAGCGCCTTCTGTCAGTGCCAGCACGAGATGGTATAGCAGGCGGCTCAGTGCTTCTGTCCAGACGGGTTTACCGGCATAGTCCAGTTGGTTTATAAAAGCCGCGCGGCCGCGAAAGTATCTCTTAAACACCAGCAGCAACAGCCTTTCGGCATTGCGTGCAAAATCTTCCTGCCGGCTTCTTATGGCGTAGGTTTTAATCGCCTCGGTTTGAGGCCAGAGTAAAAAACGCTCCTCACACCAACTTGTATCCGCGGATACGGCGTCGTAAGCGGCGCCCTGCATGGGGCCTGTAGTCGCCAGCCCATTGTCGTCGGCAAATTTCAGCATGGCGTCGGCGACCGGCTTTACATGGCTGTCGCCGCCGAGTTCTATTTCCCGGTACAGCAACCAGGCCCATTCGTATTGATGACCGACTTCGCGTCGCTGCCCGTCACGGCCGGGCAGGATGCTGAGGTCGGGTGCGATGAACTCTGTAATTGTGCCGCTGTGTCGGTCGTAGAAGTACTCGAGCCCCTTCGCGCGCATCGCTGCTGCGCGCTCAAGCCAAAGCGCATTGCCGGTCATTTCAAAAGCCTGAAGAGCGGCTTCATAGAGGTGCATATGCGGGTTTTGTGCACGGCACGGAGCGCTGGAATCAGACGGATTGTTCAGCGCGTCGTGTTCCAGCAGCAATCCGGTGGTCGGATCGGTCAGGCGGTTTGTAAAAGTGTTCCAACAGGCTTCTATTTCTGTATCGTCTTCTGGCGCAGACGCGTCTGTATTTTGGTTCAGGCGCGCCCAGGTCGACAGTCCCAGGATCACAAAGCACTGATCGTAGCTCGGTGTTTGATCGTCGCTTGCGTCTTCAGTCGGTACGCGGCTGGCTGATCGAGCCCTGCAGTATGTGCCCGGTGATTTTCGGAAAACCTCTAACGCATCCCGTGTTGTGCGAGCGGCGTTGTAGTACACCTGATTGTCCGACTTGAGTGCCAGATGGGAAAATGTAAATAGTAAACGTGCCTGAGCCAGAAGGGTTCGTCGATGCTGCTGCGCCGGCTGTGCGTTCTCATCGAGTAAATCGAAAAAGCCGAAACCGTCCGGGTCACGTGCCCGCTCAATCCAGCCTGGTATAAATGCGCGCCAGAACCAGTCAACCCACTCATCGACTGGAGCGGGATCGCCCGGTTGGTCAGGGGCCAGAGAAGAGAGAGTGGTTTTTGTGTTCACGTGTTGTCCAATGCGTTTGAACCGTCGAAAGATTCTGTCTTTATCGCTAGTGCTAATGGGCGGCATGTATCGCTTTTGTGCTGATACATCCGCCGGGTCTTATCGTTGGCGTCCGTATTACCCTCCCGGACAACAATAAACGTAGAAGCATGTTATTGCACCAGGTAGATTGGTGACGGGTTTCAAACACAAACTTTCCAACTGGATTCATTGGCTGATTGAGTATTTCAGTGTGCCGGGTAACGTGCACCTGTTTGCCAGGGCTTAACTGTTGTTGAGGATCTTCCGGGGCGAATCTAAGGACGCTATATTACCCCTCGAAAGATTCATTGATAAACCACCTGCTGCGTCTGTTCGATTAGGCCTACCTGTTCATTCGCTCACTCATAACACGGGTAAACCACTTTTTTATCCTCTGTGTAATATATAGAGCGATGGCTAAACCGCCAATCGGGGAGTAACCGGCCATCAGCAAATTACCATACTTGTCTGTTGGCATGGAAGAATGATACGTTCAAGTCATTCTTGGGTTCAGAGTAGGCAATATGCGGCAAACATGGCGTTGGTTCGGGCCGGAAGATGCGGTTTCAATCGACGATATGCTGCAGGCGGGCGTGCAGGGGGTGGTTTCTGCATTACATCATCGTCTGCCGGGGGAAGTATGGCCCGTTGAAGAAATAAAGCAGCGACAAACTGATATAGCGCGAATGACTGACGGGGGTGACTCCCGTTTGCGCTGGGAGGTAGTAGAGAGCCTGCCGGTATCTGAAAGCATTAAACGGCAAAGTGGTGATTGGAAAGCACACATTGAAAATTACCGCCAAAGCCTGAACCACCTGCACGCGGCCGGTATAGAGGTAGTCTGTTATAACTTCATGCCCTTACTGGACTGGACGCGAACCGACTTGCTTTACCGGGTGGATACCGGTGCGACCTGCATGCGCTTTGATCTGATTGATTTTGCCGTTTTTGATATTGAAATTCTCAAACGCAAAGGTGCATCAGATGACTACACAGCGTCAGTGGTTGCAGAGGCAGAAGAACGATTCAGCGGTATGTCTGAATGTCGTCAGTCGCAGTTGCTCAGCAATGTAGTGTTTGGCCTGCCCGGTGCGGCTGAAAATATGACGCTTGATGATGTGCGTCAGCACCTGGCGCTTTACGATGGTATTTCAGCGGAGCGTCTGCGCACAAACCTGTCCGTTTTTCTGGCTGAGGTGGCGCCGCATGCACAGCAACTTGGCATGCGACTATGCTGTCATCCGGATGATCCACCGTATTCACTGCTGGGCCTGCCCAGAATCATCTCCACCGAGGATGATTACCGGCATATGCTTGATGCAGTCGATGTGCCTGCCAATGGTGTCACACTTTGCTCCGGGTCATTAGGCGCACGTGCCGACAACGATCTGCCGGGTATGATGGATCGCCTTGGAGATAGAGTGCACTTTCTGCATCTGCGCAATGTGTGTCGCGAAACTGATGCCACTTTCGGTAGTTTTCACGAGGCTGAGCACCTGCAGGGAAACACAGATATGGTCGCTCTGGTCGCTGCGGTGCTTGCTGAAGAACGTAAGCGTAGAGATGCCGGACGCGGCGATCACATCATTCCGTTCAGACCCGATCATGGGCAGAATATCCTTGATGATCATTCCCGAACCACGCAACCCGGCTACCCTTCAATCGGACGATTGAAAGGACTGGCTGAACTGCGCGGTATTGAGGCTGCGCTGAGTCATCAGTCCTATGGAAGGTGAAATGACAATGCCACTGCTTACTTCGCTCGCGCAGGTAAGTGGTGCAGTTCGGTTGCCTGCCTATGATCCGAAACATCATGGGGTTGGAATTGCACATGTGGGCGTGGGGGCTTTCCATCGTGCACATCAGGCCGTGATGACCGATGATGCACTGGGTGCTCATGGCGGGGATTGGCGCATAGCCGGCATTAGTCTGCGTTCACAGACGATGGCTGAGAAGATTAACCGGCAGAACGGCTTATATACCTTACTGGAAAGAAGCGCCGGTGCAGTTGATGCGCGGGTAATCGGTGCCATATCGCATGTGACGGCGGTGGACCCTCAGGCCGCTTTGCAAACATTGTGTGATCCGTCCGTCCACACTGACTGTCACAGAAGCAGGTTATGGCATAAACCGCGAAAGCCGTAGTCCGGATACACGTAATGCCGTTGTAGCGGCAGATCTGGCGCAGCCGCAAAACCCTTCCGGGGTGTTAGGTTTGCTGGTATGTGCTATAGCGCGCAGGCGTGCATCCGGTGCGGTTCCGTTTACCGTGTTGTGTTGCGATAACCTGCCCGAGAATGGTGCATTGTTGCGAGATGCGACAGTGGCATTTGCACGTCAGGCTTACGATAGCGATTTAGCTCAGTGGGTAACCGCGCATATTGCTTTTCCCAGTTGTATGGTTGACAGAATAACCCCCGCGTCAACCGATGAGACTTTGTCAGAGGCAGCACGTTATACCGGTTGTATCGACGAAGCCGCGGTTGAAACCGAGCCGTTTAGCCAATGGATCATTGAAGATAATTTTCCATCCGGCAGACCACGGTGGGAGGCGGGCGGTGCCTTGTTCGTAAAAAACGTGACCGCGTATGAGCGAATGAAACTCACGATGCTCAATGGCAGCCACTCGATGCTGGCCTATACCGGTTACCTCGCTGGAAAACCCTATGTTAGAGATGTAATGCAGGATACCGATTTATCCTTGCTGGTGAAAAGACATGTCAGTGCCGCAGCTGATCTCTTAACACCTCTGCAAGGGGTTGATTTCGATGATTATGCCGATGCGCTTGCACAACGGTTCTCTAATCCATCAATCGCACATGAGACTTTTCAGATTGCCACTGATGGTTCGCAGAAACTACCGCAGAGGATTTGGCAGCCAGCCATAGAAGCGCTCAATGCAAAAAGAAATATCCGGCCGTTTGTCTTTGCAACAGCGATGTGGATAAGATTCTGTTTGCAACGCAATGATGACGGATCCAGGTATCAGTTGAGTGATCCACGTTCGCAAGAGATTACCACAGCGCTTGAAAGTGCAGCGGTAACGGGTGGTACAAGTGCCATGGTCGAGACCATGATAGATGCGTTTCATACGCTGCCGGATTTGATTCCTGACGCGCTGGCCACAAACGCTCTGTGGCAAGAACAACTGAACGATGTGTTGTCGCTCGTGGTCGATAAAGGTTGCCTTGCTGCAATCAGATATGAGGCGCAAATTGCCGGTTCGGTTTGAAGTGAATTGACAAACTGCAGAAAGACTCCGGCAGCTCAAGCAAAAGCAAGTCACACAGGTTTTGCTTCCGGTTGCGATGTATTTCCAGCATTGGAGCAGTTGCGATACACTATTTCAGTCGCAACACATTGAGCTGATTGCGATTGTTGGTGGTGCCTGCAGTAAACCGGCAGGACTACCGGGCTGAATACCACGTGATATTTATTCCAGGAGGAGTCTGATGTCTTCAGAGGAAAACGGATTTATAAAATTTTCGGCGGCCGAATTTATCACCTGGATAAAAGGCATCAGTGTGAGTCGCACGGTGAGTCGAATACAGCACCACCACACGTTTATTCCGCGTTACCGGCAATTCGATGGGTCGAACCATTTTGAGTTGCAAAAGAATATGCGTAATCATCACGTGACCCATAATGGATGGAGTGATATCGGTCAGCATTTTTCTGTTTTTCCGGATGGAATGATTGTCACTGGCAGAACGCTCAATCAAACTCCGGCTTGTATTTACGGCGCCAACTCCCGTGCAATCTGTATTGAAAATATCGGTAACTTCGATGAGGGTGAAGACACAATGGAGGAGGCTCAGAAACACGCAATTGTTGCGGTTACTGCCGCGATTATTAACCGTTTTCCATCGATTGCATGTGACGATAAGGGGATTATCTACCACCACTGGTTCGATTTGAGTACCGGGGCGCGGCGTGACGGTGAGGGGACGACGAAGTCCTGTCCGGGCACAGCTTTTTTCGGTGGTAACAAGGTGGAAAATTTTAATGAGTTTTTTCTGCCGCTGGTGAAGGCGCAGGTCAACGTGCCGGACAGTAACCCCGGTATGCAGAATATCGACAGGTTCGTTGTGGTAACTGCCAGTTATCTGAATATTCGAACAGGGCCCGGGTCGAGAAATAAAAAAATTACTGAACATGGACCTGCTGAAAGAGGTTCGATTCTGCGAGTCACGAAAGAAGAAAACGGCTGGCTGAAAATATCAAATTCAAAAAATCACTGGGTGTTTGGACGATACACGCAGCCGGTGACGCGCGGTGTTATCAATACAGATGGTTCCGAGGTCTTTGAAGGACCCGGTACTGAATATGATGTGCTTGAAACACTGGATAAGGGTGATGATGTGTATATTCATACTGTCGAAAACAGCTGGCTGAATATTGGACCTGCCCGATGGATAAAAAACTCCCTGGTCACCTGAATAGAGGCGGGTGATGTTTCTCCGGTATTTCTGCCTGTTGCTATGCTGGTTGAGCCCGCTGTTCGGCTTGTCTGTGGTCAGCGCGGGAGACGTGGCTTCATTAACCTTTGTCGGTTTTGCCAGTGACGGGTCAGCCTATTACATACAATACGGCCGGCAGGACGGTTCAGGGTTTCCCTATGCAATATTGTCCAGGAGTTCTCTGCTGGGCGGAGAGGAAATAGAGCGGCTGGTGATCGAAGATTCAACCGCAAGTGTGTCGCGTGCACGCGATCAGCTGCACAAGGGTGTTGCGCTCGATACGGCAAAGCACGCCGGTAAAATTGTGTTTAATCGTTTGCATACCGATACCGGTTCAGCCGACAAAACGTTTCGCTTCCATTTGACAGATTATTACTCACAGCGGGACAGGCCGGTGCGTCTGGAGCTGGAGATGAAAGACATCGATGCCAGTGAAGAGTGTTTCGGTTTTTTCGAACAGGAAAAAACGCTGACTTTTTATCTGTCGTCAGACGATGACAGTCGTTATGCTGTGGCAAAAGACATCAAGCCGTCCGGTTGCATCCGCAGTTACAGAGCAGGCCGGGTGTTCGTGGCCGGGTTTGGAAAAAAACAGGTACTTGCAGTTTT
>JAHDHK010000046.1:0-9288 GCA_020631335.1 Chromatiales bacterium | reverse complement strand
AACTGGGCTTTGAAGGTGATGACGTGCGTTGGGCGGCGTTCACAGTTGAGCTGAACGAATAGCTGAGTGTTGAAAAACGCAATGAGCGGCGGTCTTTAAGTGGCAGCCTGTAAGCGTCGGCTTTAGAAGGCAAATTTCCCCTGAAAAGCGCAGCATACGGGTTAATAAACGAGCAGGTTTTTTTTGGGACTTAACACCCGCACACCCCGCTTAATCGTTTTTCAGCATCCAGGCAGGGGTTGGGTGCGATCTTCAGTCTCGGCCATTCGCGAAAACTGAAAGAGCACCTGAAGGTGCTCTTTACTGCTTTATCCCCGGTTTACTGCATTTCTTCGATTAAAAATTTGCCGCTTTGCTTTCGATGTTCTGGCTGGCGAGGTATTCATCGTAGGTGCCGATGAAATCGTTCAGTTTATTGTCTTTTATTTCAATAATCCTGTTGGCCAGTGATGAGACAAACTCACGATCATGGCTGACAAATATCAGTGTGCCTTCATAGTGTTCGAGTGCCAGATTCAGTGATTCTATCGATTCCATATCGAGATGGTTGGTGGGCTCATCCAGCAACAGTACATTCGGAGAATTCATAATGAGTTTGCCAAACAGCAAGCGATTCTTCTCGCCACCCGAACAGACCCGAACCTGCTTTTTAAAATCGTCATTGGAAAACAACAGGCGCCCAAGTGTGCTGCGTACGATCTGATCGTCGTGTTCGGGTTTTCGCCATTGAGTCATCCAGTCGAACAGGCTGAGGTCGGTGTCGAATTCTGCATTGCTGTCTTGCGGACAGTAACCCAGTGCTGCGTTTTCTGCCCACTTAACCTTGCCGAGAGTCGGGCTGAGTTCATCCATCAATACACGTAGAAATGTGGATTTACCGGATCCGTTCTCGCCGATGACTGCGAGCCGGCTGCCTGCTTCCAGTAACAGGTTACCGCCTTCGAACAGTGTTTCACCATCAAAGCCGTGTCCGAGCTGTTCGATGGTCAATGCCAGTCGATGTAGTTTCTTTTCCTGCGTGAACCGGATATACGGACTGACGCGGCTGGAAGGTTTAATGTCTGTAAGCTGAATTTTTTCGATCTGCTTGGCGCGTGAGGTGGCCTGCCTGGCTTTCGAGGCGTTGGCGGAGAAGCGACTGACGAATTGTTGTAACTCAGCTATTTGAGTTTTCTTCTTTGCGTTGTCGGCCTGCAGCCGCTCACGTGCCTGGGTAGAGGCGGTCATGAAATCGTCGTAGTTGCCCGGGTAGACGCGCAGTTCACCGTAGTCAATGTCTGCCATGTGTGTGCATACCGCATTGAGGAAGTGGCGGTCGTGAGAAATGATGACCATCGTGCTTCGCTGTGCTTTGAGAATGCCTTCGAGCCAGCGGATGGCATGGATGTCGAGGTTATTGGTCGGCTCATCGAGAAGCAGAATATCGGGCTCGGAAAAAAGTGCCTGCGCCAGCAGTACGCGTAACTTCCAGCCCGGTGCTACTTCACTCATGGGTCCGTGGTGCAGCGATTCCTGTATGCCGGCACCTGAGAGAAATTCACCTGCCCGGCTCTCAGCGGTATAGCCATCCATTTCAGCAAATTGAATTTCGAGTTCGGCGACTTTCATGCCGTCCTCTTCACTCATTTCAGGCAGGCTGTAGATTCTTTCTCTTTCCTGTTTGACTTCCCACAGTTCCTTGTGGCCCATGATAACGGTGTCAAGTACGCTGTACTTTTCAAATGCAAACTGATCCTGATTGAGTTTACCGACACGGTCGTTGGGAGATACGCTGACGGAGCCGGTAGACGGCTCCAGCGCACCGCTGAGAATGTTCATAAACGTGGACTTGCCGCAGCCGTTGGCGCCGATCAGCCCGTAGCGGTTACCGTCGCTGAATTTAACGGATATATTTTCAAAAAGTGGTTTTGCACCAAATTGCATGGTGACATTGGCTGTTGAGATCAAGAGAAAACCTGTGTCTGGTGTTGGCGGGACTAAGTCCCCGGCTTCATGCTAAGAGCGATCCGGGTTTGCCAGCGGGTTAAAAATTGTGTTGAGCGACCGGGGTGTGAAAGCGGGTTGCCCTGACAAAAGCTACTTTTGGTGTCTAAGTGTGCGTATTGACAGTGCGGGCTTTCTGCGAGTAATTTGCGGCCCTCGATTCCGGCGCAGTCGCTGGATAACGTTTTGTTTGCGGCACAAACGGCAAAGCTCTCCATTATATAGGACATTGTCAGATAGTGGAGCGTTTGAGTGCAATTTGAGGCATTTTTTGCGTGCGGCAGGGTTCTTTCAGGTCCGTCAGCTTTGCGTTTAACCGGGCAGGCAGTCATTGTTCGGCCATTTGTTGTTTTATCGGGAGAAATTTCGTGCTGAAGGGAATACATCACGCGGCGATCATCTGCTCGGATTATGATAAATCCCGTCGCTTTTACGTGTCTGTTCTTGGTCTTGAGATAGTGGCAGAAAACTATCGCGCTGAGCGGCAGTCCTACAAGCTTGATCTTAAATTGCCGGATGGCAGCCAGATAGAGCTGTTTTCTTTTCCCTCGCGTCCGGCGCGTCCCAGTTATCCCGAAGCCCGGGGGCTCAGGCACCTTGCCTTCGCAGTGTCATCCATTGCGAAAGCTGTCGACAGATTGCAGGCGCACGGAGTTGCGGTCGAGCCTGTGCGGGTCGATGAATATACGGGAAAAAAATACACGTTTTTCAACGACCCGGATGACTTACCGCTGGAGCTTTATGAGCAGTAGGCTCTGTAAACAGAAGTTGGGTGGTTCACAGCAGCGTGGCTGGTGCGATCCCATTCCTGGCTGTTGCAGGTGTGGTTGCAACGGCTGACTGTCTTGCGAAACGATGCAGTTATGCGGGTGAGCAGTGAGTGACACTAACAGCGTATAGCCTTAAGCGCGTAAACACCGGTCAGGTGCAAGCCCCGACCGGTGCAGTGTTGCTGGATTTAATCAATACCCCGACTAGTCGCAGGCAACCAGCAGAATCGGCTCATCCGAATTTTCATCATCGCTGAAACATTGACCCGCATCCACAGAAACCGTGCCTGACGGGTTGGTAGCGCCATCGTTTAGCGTGTAATCAACGACGAGTGGACCGCCACTTTGGACTATTGTCGATCCATTGTTCTGCTCCTGTAATATGGTGTCGGTCGGTATTTGTGCGGAAATCAATGCAGACGCATTAGGGGCGGCCTCGTCATCGAAGAAAGAGAGGTCACTGATGTTAATGTCGAAGTCGAAGTTATCCAGAAAAGTGAGTGTGCCCTGGTTACCCGCGAGTATGGCTGAGAACTGAGCCAGTGACATCTGCATCACGGTGACGCCGTCCAGTTCAACTGAAAAAGTACGATCACCCATGCCGGAGTCTGTCAGTGTCAATGTGTCTTCGGCGGTGGACACTTCGGCATTCATCGTCATTGCCGGCAAACTTATACCGATAGTGGAGTTGCTGCCATCATCGTTGTCTATCAGTGTGTTCAGCTGGAGGCCGAGAATATTCATAGCCAGACTGGCAGTGCCTGCGGTGGCATCGGAACTCATCGATAATAACGTTGAATTCTGCAGCGAAATATCAAGGTTTTCGTTTGAATCAATGATCATTACCGGTTCGGTGACAGCAATTGTAAGTGTGCCTGCTTCGGCGTCAGGTGTATTGCTGGTGATCGTGGTGCTCAATTTGACGGTTCCCTGCATTGTTTGAGGCACGGAGACTTGTGAATCTGTCGAGGCTGCCTGTTGCATCACCTGCTTCATACCGGCCAGTGAGAACTCATAGCTTCCCTGCATCGGTGCGTACTCGATACTAAGTACCGTTTCACCGCCGTACAAATAGGTCACGCTGCCTTCATCGTCGCTCTGTGTATTGAGTACCACTGTTAACGGGTTCAGCAGGGTGGGACAATCGGCGTCATAGTTAGCGCCCAGCCATGCTTCGCAAATGCTGTGTTCATCAGGATCAATAGTAATTTGCGACCCATTCTGAATCATGGACCCGCTGCCGCCGATGCCCAGGGTAGGCAGCAGCAGGCTGGCGATCTCGTCGTTGCTTTCGGTATCCGGATCATCGCTCAGCAATCTGGCTAGTCCGCCCTCGGGAGAGTCTATGGTATCGTTTTGTACAGTGCTGCCAGTGTTTGACCTGCCAGCCGTGATGTTGTCATCCGAGCCGGTGAGGTTGCTGTCGATGATGCCGGAGACAGCAGTAGAACCTTCCGCAACGGTGGTCATGCTGTCTATATTGGTGCCGAAGTTGTTGCCAATGTGGCTGGCGACGGTTCTGATCGTCTGTTCTGTACTGCTGGGTCCGTTGTTATCCTGAGCGACGGTTGACTCTTCATTGTCCGAACAACCGCCGAGCGCGACCATTGCGATGCACGTCACGATAAATCCGGAGCGCTGCTTTAAACGGGTGGAGCGGGATGGCTTTGTTTGCATTGTATTCGTTTTCCAATAAGTGTTTGCTGTGCCCGTTCTGTACCGCCTGCAGATGTTGCGATTCGCCCGTGTTTTTCGAATAAGCGGTTGCTGCGGGCGTTCTATCGTCAGACTCATGGCACACTTGAGAGTGGGGTTATTAATCAACTGGCATTACGCGAGAGATTTTCCGGCAGCTCGCGACGATGCCATAGAGACTGTATCGGAGGATAGGGCCGGCTATGTGTAACAGGATGTACGTTCAGTCGCAGCGCATGCGCTGCTCAGGGAAGAGGAGTGTGCAATAGGTACGGCGGTGTCTGCGCAACAGGCTGAGGCAGGTGAGGTGGTTCGCACACATGCAATGTCCACGGGCACGACGGCACTGTGCGTAAGACTCACATCAGGTCATTGTTGAGCGTTCGGTGGCAGCTGACATCCGGATTCGGGTTCATCGATACCCAGTGTGTCTACATAATGTTTCGGGTGAAGAAACTTGGGCATTGGTGCGACTGCGACAACTGTGTCAGGAGTCGTCAGCAGTATCGGTTGTCGAAGCTGATGATTCCAGTGCCGCATAGATCCGCGGGTGCCTTTGTACAGATCTACCTGTGAAGCCGGGTCGTGTAGTAACGACATAACATCTAACTCGGTTCCCGGTGGTCTGGTATTGAGACTGTTGGTCACCAGTTTTACTGCGCTCCAGGCGGCAAACTCTGCATCAGTCATGGCAACCTGCGGGCCCGGAGTTATATCTGACTTAAACCGCCGGTAGCGTTCATTGAGTTGTGGTGCACCATAGCGTTCCAGTGCGAAGTGCCAGCTGGCTGGTGTTAGCCCGACATCACCTACAACCGGCCTTGCGCTTCGGGTGCTGTATTGCAGATACCGTCCGTAGTCTTTTTGAGTATCGATTACTGCCACCACATCGTAGGAAACACCGCCGGTCAGAAACTCGGGTTTGTTTTCGTCTCTGTCATCCGGGTGGTGTGACAGCGTAAACGTTCTTTGATCAACGATCGTGACACCAAATTTTTTGAGGCTTTTAACCATCGATTCAGCTCTGACGGTGTCTTCAGTTGTCGGGCCCTGTACAAGCAGCACCTTGCGCCAGCCTCTGTATATAAGAAACTGTCCGAGAGCGTCAAAGTACATGCGATCAGAAGGTATGGTATGAAAGATATAGGGCAGACAAAGTGATTCTCTTAGATTCGAATCACTGTGACGAACGTTAATGGCGACACGCTGCATTGCGTTGGCTTGTCGTGCCACTGTTTTCATTTGTGCTGCGGGCAGATCAAGAATAAGCATGCCACCAGTTGGTGTGTTACTTAGCTGAGATTCCAGGTTTGAATCACCGCTTAGCTGTAATTGATGCAGTTTGGCCTCAACCTCCAGTGTCTCAAAAAGTATGGCCGACTCGTACAGGGCAAGCTCAACTGCTCGTTGCACGGGTCTGTCGGGTATTACCGTGATGCCTGCAAAACTCTTCCCCGCGCTTTTGCGATCTTCGGCAGCTGCAGTGACTACAGTGATGTCGATGGTGTTTGCGTGAATGGAAGATGTAAACATAAACGCCAGCAACATGACAATCCAGGGGCGCATTATTCAATAATCTCTACAGAGTGTGGAACCAGCCCGGCACGGCTGGTGCGAACAGGTCGCCTGTTGTCGGTGTTGATGATGGTGACATCGTCAGATAACCCGTTTAATACAAACAGTCTCTTGCCATCTTCAGTGAGGCCGAGCCCCCACGGGCGTCGCCCGACCAGTATATATTTGAGAATCTTTCTGTTTGCCGCATCGACAATAACTACATGGTTGGCAGACCCCAGTGCGATAAAAGCTGTTGATCCTGTTTGATCAAAAAGAATGTCTACCGGCGTCAGCTGTTCGCTGCGAAAACCGCGTGGTGCGAATATGATTTCATCTTTTTTTATCAGCGATGCTGTGTCGAAGATTTCCACGCGACTGCCCATCTCTGAAGAAACCCACAGTTCATTTTCTCTTACTGCAAGACGCCTGGGGCGTAGGTTAGTAATGAGTCTTTTAATCGGTTGATAGGTATTGCCGTCATACACGTGAACCATGCCGGCATTTTCGGAGGCAACGAAAATCAAATCACCTTCTTTGCTGAAGACCACGCCATCCGGCTCATGGCCGGTTTCTAAAGTTGCCAGTACCTCTGCATTGAGCAGGTTGATGACTGTTGCTCTGGCCGCACCTTCATTGGATACAAGTAGTCTGTTGCTCGGGTGATGCAGTGCCAGCGACATGGCGCCGGACAGTTTGCTGAATACCCGGTCGACCTCTTTGGTATTGAAGTTGAACTCAAGTACTTCACCATCATCTGAACAGGCGATGTACAACGTGTTGTCAGTACTGTTGCGAGCCATGCCGCGTGGTCGGCTGCATAGAGGGATGACATCAATGGTATCACCTGATTCGTTCATTAGAATCAGATCGCCGGAGCGCTCATTGGTAATGACAGCAGTAGCGGCGGCTGCAGGTGTAGTGGCAAGGCTAAATAAAGACAACAAAAACATAGCGCCTATTGCGAACACAGGGGCCGCAAGCGTGTGTACTTTCTGCATGACGGTATCTATGTTCATGCCCGATGTTTAGTGTCGTGTTGTAAGGTTAATCGGCTCGCCTCAGGCGAGTGTCGCGACAATCGCTCCTGCATCTGTGGGTAGACATTACGGTGAGGAAGAGGGCAATACTCAAAGTGCCGGGTAACTCTGTTCGAAAAAATATAAAAAAACTCATCAAGAGGCTGGTGCCATGGTGCGACCAATGTTTATCCTAATTGCGGCATAATAAAACGATCAATTCCAGGCTTTCAATCCGTGGGTGCTTCAGGTGCGGTTACAGTGAGTTCAAAGGCCGCATACCAGGCTGCAAGATCTTTTATATCTTCTATAGACAGTGACTTTGCAATAATGCTCATGCGGCGGTCTTCGCGAAACCCTTTCTGGTAGTCGACCATCGCTTTCTCAAGGTAGAGTGAGCTTTGACCGGCGAGGTTAGGTGATTCCGGATCTTTTGCGATGCCATCTTTGCCGTGACAGACGGAACACTGTGACGATAACTTCTTTCCGTTGGCTAAATCAGCGCCAATAGCGCTATAGCTGATCAGTGTAAGCCCGGCGATGAATAAGGCCTTCTTCACTTATGCTCTCCTGAAAAGGCCCCGATCACAGATCGAGGCCTTTGTTGGGTATAACGGATGTGCTGGCTGAGTTATGAGCCTTCGTACGATATCCGGTAAATAGCGCCTGCATAGTCGTCAGACACAAGGATAGATCCGTCTTTCATTTGAGTGATAGACATTGGACGACCATCGTACTCGCCGTTTTCATTGAGCCAGCCTTCAGCGAAAGGCGTCATTGTGGCATTGCCTTCGTCATCCATTGACGTAAACATCACGCGTGCACCACAGGGCTCGGTTCGATTCCAGGAGCCGTGTTGTGCTGAGAAAATGCCGTTTTTATATTTCGACGGAAATTGCTTCCCGGTGTAGAAAGCCATCCCGAGGTCGGCACAGTGTGCGGTAGTTTCTACCACAGGATGTATGATGCCTTCGGGCACTTCCTGCTGGTCATAGCCGAAGTCACTGACGCGAACAGTGCCACCACCGAACCACGGATGTCCAAAATGCTGGCCCGCCTCAGTTTGTCGATTCAATTCGCCTGGCGGGATGTCATCTCCCATGCCGTCCACCTGGTTGTCTGTCCACCATAACTCGCCCGTTACAGGATGAAAGTCCTGTCCCACCGAGTTGCGGACACCGTAGGTATAGACCTCTCGATTAGATCCGTCGCGATCCATTCGGATTATGCCGCCGATACCGGTTTTTTCGTACAGTTCTGCCTTTTCAGGTGGTGCTACATTGAATGGCTGGCCAAGTGAGATGTATAGCTTGTTGTCTGGTCCAACATCTATCACGCGGGCAGTGTGATTGTAGCTTTCTTCTTCCACTGGAATGAGTTCACCCTTAGGAACTATATCTACCGCCACAACGTCCGGACCTTCGTAGAAAAATTCGGCCGCTGGAAACATTCTTACGTGATTGCGCTCAGCGACAAACAGAAAGCCGTCTTTGCTGAATTGAACACCGTTGGGAACGTCGAATGTCAGCGATGGAGCAAAATCTTTCACTTCATCTGCCACGCCGTCTCGATCGCGGTCGGAAACTACCCATACTTTATCTTTGCGAGTGCCGACAAACAGCACGGTACCCTGAGGTGCCATGGCCATATCCCTCGCATCAGGTACCAGCGCGTACAGATCGATTTTGAATCCGTCGGGCAAGGTGACGTTTTGCAGTATTTTTTTGATATTTTCGGCTTTTTTGCCACCTTGTTCGATAAACGTATGGTCACCCATTGTTTTACCGGATGTGGCAAAAACGCCTAAGTCGGCGCTGACAGTGGCAGACATTGCCATGCCGGCAACGCACGCAGCTATCTTGGTTAACTTCGTTCTGAGCACAGTTATCCTCCAGGTTTTCTGTTTCGCAGAGTTCGCATTAGACATTGATCATGTCTAACCTATAAGTTCTACTCTCATAAGCGGTTACTTTCAACACCTTTTTTACGATATTCGCGTCCGTGAAAGGTAAGAAGTCTGTTTCGGATAGCGGAAAATAGCCGCCCCACATATAGGGTTGTTAGGTCGACAGATCGTCTGTTGCGAGTAATGTCGAAATGCGATGTGACAGACGCGAAGCAACCGGATTTTTAAAGCGCTCATGGTCGTTGGCGTGACGCAAAGCAGCAATGCCTGTGCAGCGCAGCCGGTCTGCCGGGGCAAATCAATGCGGGGCCGCGGTATGCGGTGTTGTGTGCTCCGTAGTGGCAGGATCCTGCGCGATGTT
>JAHDHK010000354.1 GCA_020631335.1 Chromatiales bacterium | reverse complement strand
AGGCGTCCCTGATACTTTAAAAGCACTATTAAAAATCGGAGCCACCGATCATGCTGACATTCTTAGGGATTTTTACGTTGAGGTCACTCGCAAACAGCCACAGGCCGGTGGCTCTCTAAGCAATACTCACAAATGCACAGCCCAATGATCCGCCCCGGACACCGGATACTATTGCATCCAGCACGATATTCCGGACATCGTTAACAACCATTATTTGATACTGATTGATGCCTGTGTGGCAGTCGAAAGCAGGCAGGCAAATTAACAGAGCCAGCATTAGCGCAGGAATATTTCTCTTATTCCACAAAAAAGCCCTCTAATAAGAGGGCTTTGATGTACAACCGATTGAACTTTAAGGCTAGTAAGTTCTGGTGATCGTCACATTGTTCCAGCTAAAAGTACCGGCTCCGTACCAGATTTCCGGCCCCATCAGAATGTTTGCAAGGCAATCACTATCTGTTAAACCACGAACACCGGTTCCATACGCCTGAGCATTGGTTCTCACCTCTTCAATGAACTCGTGGTAAGGAATAGATCCGCTGAAAGACTCTTGCTGTGCAACAAACGCAAGGTAGTTAGGATCGCCATTGGCTACTTTGTTGAAAACATCATAAGTCGTCCCATCTGAAGTGCTGAACGTGCCAATCGCACCGTTACGCCCTTCGCTGTTTGGTCCGCGTTTGCCCAGATGTAACCAAACCATCATTTCGAACACCTGGTTATCAGTGGAAGCACCTGTGCGCTTGATGTCACAGCTCTGATGCCAGAACGACTCGATAGCTACATTAAACCCGGAAAAGTCAACGTTCGCATCTGCTGTAGTAGAACTCGATGCGTTCTGGGTGTAGCTGTAGTTGTAGTCGATATTGATAGTCGCCGGCAGTTCATCGTTAGTGACTGGCAATCCGGTTTGTGCAAACGTACCGGATATCTCATCGGCAGATTTCACACCATAAATAATTTCGGGAAAGGCAACGGTATTGTTGGCGTTGGTCATGTCACCTTCGTTGCCCCAGTCGTAAGACAATCGGGCAATCTGGCCGTTACCGTTAGCATCCAGAGACACCTCCTGAAACCAGTCTGCATAGCCGCTGTTGCCAAAGTTGAACGCATTGTTGACCCACAGGTAGTCAGTCATCGCCAGGCGAGGAAAATTATTCGGCTGATCAATGGAATTTCGAACCGGGCCAGATCCGGCACTACCATTAGTACCAAGGTTTATCACCGCTGCATTAGCGGTGGATGAAGTGAAGGTTGATCCGGCTGCCGGGCGGACACGCTCCTCATCCAGGCAGCAGGTGTTACCACTACTATTTCCACCGCCATTATTGCCGCCGCCGTTATTACCGTTATTGCCGCCATCGGAGCCACTGTCTCCGCCTCCACCACCACAGGCGGTTAGAAAAGGCAGCAGTATTAAGGCAGTCGCTAATTTCAATTTCATTTGACGTTCTCTATGTAAAGGTGGCTTGTTCCGTGTGTACTCGTCGATCGCGCTACACCGAATTGCGCTGGCGTTCTGTGATCTGCAGCAACTTTCCGGCCCTGGATCTAGCCGACCATTTATACCATACAATGGGATTCACGATGTATACGGTCTCTTCGTCAGCTCGGCGCGACAACGAAGCTCTGGTCTCGAAAAATGCTGATTGCTGCTCAAAAACAGTCGCCACAATCAGGTTTTCGGGTACTTAGGTAATGTAGCGAAAAAATTCAATCAAAGGCTGCAGACAGCGTTTACACAGGGAATCAACAGCGATCACCGTATAATATCGGCAACAATGACCAAACAGCAGCTTAATGGAGGGCAAGTGAGCACCTTCAGTGTCGACTGATGCATGCAAACATCTGTTTATTTTACATTTTTTTTCATTTTCACGACACCAATCAATACCAAATGTGGATATCCCTCAGTAGTTATATCGCCCTTTCCAGGCCGTATTAACCCGGACGAGCTTATTCCACTGTTTAGAGCCAAGTCAGGAAAATCCGCTGGCTACCCGGCCGGAAAATACAAGGTATATGGCGATCCAAAGACACCGCGGCAACTTCTAATTCCGATTTGCTGATAGACCCGGATCAGCCAGCTTGTGAAAGTACAGTTTGGATACCAACCGCGCCAGACGTGATTTCAACCAAAACGGTATCGATCTCGAAGCTCGCAGAAGAATTTTCAGAATCCGTTTTCCAAATCACGCTGGAGTGGCAAATCTGCACCCGCAGGACAGCAGCAAAATCAGCGCACTTGCGTTGGAAGAATCACGTATTGAACTGATATCCGCGTTCAGCGATACACAGATCCGGTAGAGAGTGCTATCCCGCACTACCTCGCCTACTTTTCCAGCCCAAGTTGAATTAAAAAAGTGAGTACTACTCATCGTAAGGCAAAGCAACGCGGGGTGCTTTTCAGCACTGTCGTTGTCAGATAAAAAACATCATCACGCAAAACCTGTACGCTTTTCATTCGGAAATCTGAAATCTCCCATCATTTTACCTATACGGTGACACCTAAATTTTGTCGTGTAACACCAACTAAAATAATGCTTTCAGTAAATAGATATTTTTTTATAGCGAGTAGCCGGTGATGGTCTAGGTTGCCAGAAATGCGGTACGCGAGCATAGAGTACGAAACCTGAAAAATCATTGCACTGGTGCAATTTGCCTGCACTACAATTTCAATCTTCTGCCCTCCTGCGGGATAGCGCTCTGGCAACCAACGCCATCGTTACCGCCGTCAACACACAATACACTCCCATTGCAATTAGCTGAATATCAAACCCCACCCCGATATCAATCAGCCATCCGGTAGCACCGGGCCCCAGTGCTGAGGCAATCACCATGGCAGACATGATCAAAGACCTGACCGCGCCCAGGTAGCGAGTCCCGTATACTTCAGGCCACAACGCTCCGAACAGCGTATTACTTACCCCGTTAGATACACCATGTAAAAACATATACACCATGATGATGACAGGACTTTCCAGCCATCCGAGTAACAGATTCGCCACACCAAGCGGCAACAAAAAATATGGCATTAACTGACGCGCACTGAAACGATCGATCAGCCAGCCGGACACCAGAGAAAACAAAATGGTCGATACGGCGGCGACAGCCAGCGAACTTGCAATTAACTCCCTCGACCATCCCTTCAAGTTACCTATGTGCACCTGATGAAAGAATACAGAGGTTCCGATAAAAGCAGGGGCGACCACCCCTGACAACATAATCCAGAAAAGCGGATCAGCCAGCACCTGTGCATGGGTCCATTGTTTCTGTCCGCCTGGAAGCTCCTCTCTCAATACCTGGCCTCGGGGTATGCGCTCTTTCAGCATCAGCCAGTAAATAGCGGGCAAGGCAATGACTATCATCATTGCTGCTGCAAGCAACCAGCTCATTCGCCAGCCAACCAGTGCGATCAGACTCACAGTGATATAAGGGAAGACACCGGATCCAATCTGAAATCCCATCGCACTGATCGATACCGCCCGCCCTCTTTCAGCAGAATACCAACGCCCCATAGCTACCATGGCAATGTGCGACATCATGCCCTGTCCGAATAGGCGCAAGCCAAATATGGCGAATATCAGCATCCAGATGGAAGAGACCATAGACATCGCAGCACAGGCGAGACTCAATGCAATACACACCCAGAATGCCACCCGACTAACCGGGTAAGCATCAACTACCCTACCCAGCCAAACGAGTGTAGCGGCACTCACCAGAGTACCGGTCATATAGATCGCACCAAATCCTCCATGAGATAACGAAAACGCCGCTCTTATTTCGCTGCTGAACAGAGCGATAAAATATGTCTGCCCGAAGCTTGAAAAGAAAGTCAGCAGCAGACCACCGAGCAGCCATCGAACGTTACTTGTGATAAAGGCAATTGTGTTCAAATATCCGCCGGCACTTCGTTGAAGAATTAATGAGATTTATACTGTGTGTAGATAAAACCGTATGGTGGAAACGGTGAGTCCCAAAACAAACACCGCCGGGGCTATCACAGATTACCGGCAAACAGCCAGCAACGTATATGAGATCTTCAGGAGTCAAAAATACAAATCGTCAACTCCTGAATTTATGCATGACAACCACGAATTGTTGCCACCTTGTGGTTGCGCGCATCAGTCTAATGCGTCTGACTCGAGAATCCCCGTGCCAGTGGCTTCCAGGCAATAGCAGTTAACAGCCAGGCCCCCACCGCAGCCACCAAAAAGGGTGCCACCAATGCTGTCTCCCGACTCAACGGACCATCAGCAACACTGACGATGACTCCAGATAAAAGCAGCCCTACAGGCATCATGCCCCACGCCAGTAAACGGTAAATACTGTTAACCCGTCCCAGCAGAGCGTCTGGAATGGTTCGCTGACGATAAGAGACAGATACCGTATTCCAGATAAGCCCGGTCAGTTCAAAACCCGCGAGCACTATAGCGAGAACATAACCGTCAGGCGCAAACGGAATGATTGAAAACGCCACGGCGGAAGCCAGCGTCATCCATTGTGCCGCGCTGGCAGCCCCGATAAGTGCCACAACCCGGTCTGCAACCAATCCGCCGACGATTCCACCTACCGCGGCGGCCGATAGTATCAGACCATAGCCGGTGGCATCCAGATTGAGGTTTTCCTGCACGTGTAACACCAGTGCTATAAGAACTACTTGGTGCAATAAGTTCCAGACTCCGGTGATGACCGCAAGCAATTGCAACAGTGGCTTTCCAAGCAGAAAGCTAAGTCCTTCCTGCAACTCCCGCCGCCAGCT
>JAHDHK010000045.1:4490-28263 GCA_020631335.1 Chromatiales bacterium | reverse complement strand
CGGTACCAAGCACTTCAATAGCGCCTTTCTGGTGATCTTCGAGTTTGCAGATGCAGCGGATCAGTGTTGATTTACCGGACCCGGACGGGCCACAGATGACGATTTTCTCACCGAGGCTGACATCGAGGTCGATGTTTTTTAACACGTGGAAGTCATCAAACCATTTGTTGACCTGTTGCATCTTAACTGCAGTAGTGTCAGCCACGACCAACCCTCAGCTTTTTCTCGAGATACGCACCGTACCTTGAGAGTGAAAACACGAAAATAAAGTAGATCGCGGCGATAAATACGTACACCTCGATATAGTGCGGTGTCCATTCACCGGTGCCGTAGGCAGCATGGCCAGAGGCGAGTATTTCGAAAAAGCCGACAATCGTGACGATTGAGGTCTCTTTGAAGGTGATCACAAATTGATTGACGATGGCGGGCAGTGAATTGCGGAATGCCTGCGGTAACTGTATGCGGGTTACCCGCTGCCAGTAGTTTAACCCAAGCGTTAGGCCGGCTTCATCCTGCCCCGAGGGTATGGCCTGCAGTCCGGCGCGAATGTTTTCTGCCTGATAGCAGGCGAAGAAGATGGCAAAGCCTGCGATAACCCGGTAGAGCTTGTCACCCTGTAGCCAGCCCGGCAACAAAAACGGTGTAATAACGGCTGCAGTAAATAATATGGTGAGCAGTGGCAGTGAACGGAAGAGGTCTATAAACAGCCCGGTCAGTTTTGCTATACCCGGGAGTTTTGAGCGACGCGCCAGCGCCAGTACCACCGATAAAGGCATACCGATAATAGAAACTGATGCAAAGATGAATATGGTCAGTGCCAGACCGCCCCAGCGTTCCGGTGTGATGTCGGTCATGCCCAGCACGCCGCCACGCATTAGCAGATAGAACAAGCCGAAGCCACAGATCCATAACAGGCTTATTCGCATCGTGCTCCAGAACCATGAAAAGCATGACGCCACCATTGTGGCAATCATCACGACACAGGCGAGTGTTGAGCGCCAGTGCTCCTCGAATGGAAACAGCCCGAAGAGAATAATGCGATGGCGGGCATCAATGACTGACCAGCAGGCACCGTGGGTTTCGCGGCATAGCGGCTCGTCTTCTTTTGCCCAGATGCTGGAAATAAATGCCCAGTCGATAAAACGATATAGCAGCCAGGCCAGCAGCGCTATGCAAACGATGGTGACCATACAATCGAGTGGTGAACCGAAGAGATTACGGCGCCAGCGAGAAAACAGGCCGGGCTGCGGTGGACGCTGAATGATGACAGCCTCGCTCACTATCCCTTCACCTCGTAGCCTTTCAGTGCGATGCGACGGTTAATCGTGTTCATCACATAGGCAATCGAAAGATTAATGATCAAGAATCCAATCATGAGTATGGCGATCAGCTCCAGGGTTTGTCCGCTTTGGTTGATCGATGTGGAAATGATCATGAAGAAGTCTGAAAATCCAACCACCAGACCGATGGTGGTTGCCTTCATCAGCTGAACGTATTGATTGGTCAGTGAAGGTAAAACAGCGCGTACCGCCAGTGGTAGCCTTATTCGAGTGAAGATATGCCGGCTCGACAGACCGGTGATGAACCCGGCTTCGATCTGGCCGCGAGGTACCGACATTAATCCTGCACGAACCACCTCACCGATATAGGCGCCGCCATAGAGCGCGATTGCAATAACCAGCGCGGTAAGTTCCGGAGGCATTCGCATACCGCCGCGAAAGTTAAGCCCCTTCAATGCAGGCACATTGATTAACGGGGTGCCCGGTTCATACGCAGTCCACGCGATTAACAGCCAGATCACAGGCATTGCGATCCAGCCGGATATCTTGATTTTTTTACGGGTGATAGTGGGTATTTTATCGCGAATGAACAACAGAAAAGCCAGCCAGGCAACCAGCACTAACACCATTAACAGAAACGCAGTGACACCGATATTAAACGTGGGGAAGTAGATGCCACGTCCGGACAGAAAGACGGCATCACCCAGTGAGATAGCGCCGCGGGGTCGCGGCAGGTGTGACACTATCGAATACCAGAATACCGCTTGCAGGATCAGCGGCACGTTACGAAAGACCTCGACGTATATAGTGCCGAGCGATGAAAACACGAAGTTCTTAGAGGTGCGGATCAGACCGATAATCACACCGACGATGGTTGCTAAAGCGATACCCAGAAAGCCCAGTAACAAGGTATTAAGAATACCGATGGTCAGTGTTTTGCGATAAGTGTCACTGATGGAGTAGGGCAGCACCGAGAACGAGAAGTCCCAGCCGGTTGATCTTTCCAGAAACCCGAAACCTGTGGTGAGACTTTGGGCTGCAAGTGACGCTTTAGCGTTGATCACCATCGCGATCAACAGGCCGGCCACTACAGAAATAACGAACGCCTGCAGGAAGATTTCTCTGAACTTGCGATTGCGAAGCAGTGATCCCAAAGCGTGGATTTACCGGCGGGGTAGAGGGAGGAAAGTGAGTAGTCCGGCGCCGATAACCATCGGCGCCGGACAATGATGATTGACGATGATTAGTCGAGAATCATTGGAACGATCACGCCGCCGTCACTCCAAAGCGCGTTCAGGCCACGGTCGAGCTTGTATACAGAGCCCGCACCTATGTTGCGATCGAATATCTCGGCAGAGTTGCCGACGGTTTTGATGACGTTGTAGGCCCAGTCATCGGACAGTCCAAGCCGCTCGCCGATGCCGGGCGAGACGCCGAGCAGTTTCTCGACGGTTGAGTCAGCCGGATTGGCCTTGTGTTCATCGACGTTTTCAGAGGTGATGCCATTGGCTTCTGCGATCCAGGTGGCAGCAAACATCCAGTTGACTATGTCTACCCAGTTGTCGTCTCCCTGACGCATTGCGGCGGACTCGGGTTCGAGTGCCAGTGCGACATTCATCATTGCATGATCATCCGGGTTGGGCGCGCTTTGACGTGTCACTGCGAGGTTTGGACCCCAGCCGACGAGGCTGTCGCAGCGGCCGGCAAAATAAGCGTCCCGGGTTTCTTCACTCTTTTCAAAAGTGATCATTTCGATTTCAATGCCGCGGCTTTTGAAAAAGTTGGCAGCGAGTCTTTCGGTGGAGGTACCGGCGTTTGCGCACAGTGAACCGCCCTCGAGAGTTTCGGGGTCGGTGCTGCCGAGTTCTTTCGGCATCATGACGTTGGTCGCGCCGACAAAGTACGGCACTGAGAACTGGATACCCAGTTCGGTATCACGGCCCATGGTCCAGCCAGTGGCTTTGATGACCACATCGATGTCGCCCGATTGCAGCGACGGGAAGCGCTGAGCCCAGCTGATGGGGACAACTTTGAGTTTGTCGTCGCTGCCAAGTGTGGCGACGGCGAGTGCGCGGCAGTAGTCGATGTCGTAGCCACTCCATTTGTTGTCATCCGTTACCTGGACAAACGGAGGGAAGCTGCCGTTGTGGCCTGAGCAAAGCAGGCTGCCGCGTTCCTGAACGGCTTTTAGCGTGTCGCCGTTGGCGGCAAAAGCGCTGCCGGTTCCAGCTGCCAGTACAAGTGCCGCGCTGGCAGCGACGCTGAGAAAGGTTCGAGAAATAGATTGAGTCATGTTTATTTTTCCTCGTGGGCGAAGCATCCATGGTAGCAAAGTTGGTTTTTCAAAGCTTCTGCAATACGACAGAATTATCCTGAATCTACCAACGACAGGTGAGCGCTGCGGTGCTGCGACTCGTCGCCGGTAGTGTTTTTTTCATTCCACCCGGTTGGATTTCAGCTTTCAGCGTGAGTCATATTCGATGGCTTGTTGAAGATAACGCACGATGGCCTGCTCTTGAATATCTTCTATTTTTCGAAACTTGAGATGACGCATGTCGCGGCCGGTGCCTTCCAGGTCCATTGCCGCGGCAATATGCGCCCCTTGAAAGAATTGTAAATTGACGTGTGATGTGTGTGCGATTACCGAGCAGATGTTCCTGTTATTTGAGAACACAGGTACCGACCATTTTATTTGTTCAGTAAGACCACCGGGTGACTCGCGGATGATCCGGCAAAGCGCTTGGGTGATATCCCGAACCGGTGGCGCTAATTGACTGATATATAGATCGGTGTTCATTGTTTTGTTTTAACAGGCTGTTGGACATTTGAGCGCGATGACTTAGCTCCTTGCTGCTACAAATATACCGCTGCCAATTAACATTGAACCGGAGCCGACCTTAAGCCAGCGGGAGCCGGTATGGTTTGAGTAGCGGGTGCTGGCGGTATACGCAATGCAGGCATACGCCGCCATGACACCACCAATGGCGATAGTGGCGATAGCAAAAATAATGACGGCATCGATAAGCGCCACGCTAGATAAGTCGAGAAACGCCGGAAAAAAACTGATATAGAAAAATATGGCTTTCGGGTTGCCGAGCGTTGTAATGAAACCTGCAGCAAAACTGGCTGCATAGCGAGGTGCTGCAACTGCTTTGCCTGAAGTGTTTTGCGGTTTTGATAACATTAGAGTGACACCCAGCCAGATCAGATAAGCGGCACCCACGTATTTGATCAGGATAAACAGTTCACCCATTAAGTTTGACAGAGTCACCAGGCCAAGCAAGGCAAAAACAATAAACACATAATCACCGAAGACCACACCGGTGGCTGCTGCCAGTCCATGTGGAAGACCTGAGCCTACTGATCGTGCGGTAACCGCAAGTACACCGGGGCCCGGTATAGCGGCGAGCACAATCATCGCAACGAATAACGCAAATGAGCTGGTTAGTGTCATTGGATTGCTTCCTGTCGTAAGTGAACCGCGTGTGAATTTGGTTCTGACTAGTGGTGATCTATGTAACGAACTCATCGTTACGTTTATAAGCGCTTTGTCTTCCGGGGTGCTTTGGTTTGTCAGTCAAGCATGCTGTAAACAGTGTAAAAAAGCGGTTGTATCAGTTCAACAGTAAATATCACTGGTTAAACGTTTTCGATCTGCGTCTTTTATCTGTATACGCAAAGCAACCGTTTATCTTAGTAAGAGTCCTGCAACCTTGGTTGCCACGCGTTCACGTGGCTAAAGGCTTTGCACGAGCTGATTAGCTGAAAACGCGGTTTGATAAAATCGGGACATCAGCTTTGCTCCAGGCGCTGCTGCCGGTTCACTAATGGGCAGTGGCAGGTCGGATTTATCCATACCGGTCAGCAGTTCAGCCATGGCGCGGCCGAACATGGTGCCGGTGGTGATGCCGCGACCATTGTAACCAATAGAGGTGTATAACCCGTCGTCCAGTTCATAAATACGCGGCAGATGATCCGGTGTCATTGCAATTTGCCCGTACCAGGCTTCTTCGAAGTTTACCGGCCCCAGTGTCGGGAAGTAGCGTTTGATTTGCTTTTGTGCCCAGCGTTTCGACAATCCTTTTTCGGTGGTGCCGTGGATTCGTCCCATGCTGCCGATCAGCAGGCGGTCGTAGGCGTCGCGGCGGACGTTGAACATGATTTGCCCTGTGTCCCAGACTCCCTGTCTGCCGGGCAGTATGTGCGATGCATCTTGCCCGAGCGGTGAGGTGGCGAGTTGAAAGTAATGAATGATTGTGAACACCTTGCTCAGTCCGGGCCACAGCGTATCGGTGTAAGCGTTGGTGCCCAGGATCACCTTGCCTGCTTTCAGTTCGCCCCGGTCGGTTTCGATCACCCATTCATTTCCGTGGCGTTTGACTGAGGTGGCAGTGACCCCGGTAGTAATCGTTGCGCCTGCGTTACGTGCAGCCCGTGCCAGACCACGGCAGTAGCTCATCGGGTTAATCGTGCCGGCGCGATGATCGAGCAGGCCGCCATGGAACTTGTCGGTGCCGGTGAGTTCGGCGGTGGCGGCTCGATCCAGCAGATCAACCGGTTCACCGAGACGCTTCCATTCTGCTGCGCGACCCTCGAGTTCTTTAAAGCCGGCTGGCGAATGTGCTGCGTGAATGGTGCCGGTGCGAGTCACCTCGCAGCGCATCTGGTGTTTTTCGATCAGCGAAAAAACATATTCGGGGCCTTTACCGAATTGATCTATAAATCGTGGCCCGTAGGTGTCGCCCAGTTGCTTTCGTACATCCTGCGGTGGCAGCCAGAGCGCTGCATTGACCAGTCCGCAGTTACGACCCGAACCTCCGTAGCCGATCTGCTTCGCCTCAATGACATGTGCACTCAGGTTTTTTTCGCAGCAATGCAGTGCGGTAGATAGTCCGGTGAATCCACCGCCGATAATGGCGACATCCACTTTTTCGGCAGCATGAAAGGGTTGCCTGTGGTCTGCTTCTTCTGCAGATTGATCCCACAGCGAGATGGGTGAGCCGGGCGCATCAGTTGAAGTCAAAGCGGCAGATCCTCGAAAGCGACACCTCATTGTGCCGCTTTTTCTGTCTGCTTGAAAAGGTGTTTACATACGCTCGACGACGGCACCGCCGCGCAGACCTTCGATATATTCCTGCACGCGGTTGTTCATCATCATGCCGCGGATCTGGTCTTTGACACCGTCGAATGGCTGGGCTTCTTTGGCGCGTTTGTCATTGAGCTTAATGATGTGATACCCGAACTGGGTCTTTACCGGCGCTGCGCTGTGGGTGCCGGTTTCCATGTCGGCGACTGCGGCTGAAAATTCCGGCACCATGGTGCCGGCATCGAACCAGCCCAGGTCACCACCATTGGGGCCGGAAGGGCCGGTGGAATATTTTTTTGCCGATTCAGCAAAGTCGGCACCATCGTCGAGCTCGGTAATAATTTCTTTCGCTTTGGCTTCGTCATCCACCAGAATGTGGCTCGCCTGGAACTCTTTTGCATCTGCCATAGCGATTTGCTTTTCGTATTCGGCTTTCAGCACCTCGTCACTGAGATCCAGATTTTCTGTGAATTCTGTCAGCAGGGCGTTGGCCAGTACCCTTGACTGCATAATTTTCATTTCTGCGGCCATTTCGGGGCTTTTATCCAGCCCCAGCTTGATTGCTTCCTGGCGCATGACTTCGAGGCTGATCAGCTCTTCGGCCACCTGCTCCTGCGTGGCGCTCTGGCCGCGCGCCTGGAACTGTTTCAGTTGTACTTCGGTTTCGACCACGCTGATTGGCTCACCATTAACAGTGGCTGTCAGCGGTGCGGCGTGGTCGTCCGCCTGGCTGTGCAATGAGAAAGCCAGCAATAGTGACGTTGAAATAATACTGATTCGATGGATGGGCATAGGTGTTTCCTGCGTTTGGCCTTTGTCTGGCAGAGTGATTTAAGAGTGATTGTGTTGAGGGGTGAGACGTGGTCCAGCCGGTGTGTTCGACACCAATGGCGTCAGTAATGTTCAGAAGGCGCACCAGATACAAGCGCTGCGCTGCGATAAAGTAGTATAGTTGCGCGCACCGGCATTGCCTGCCCGGGAAGAACTGCCATTGGAGGATGAAATCCCGAGTTGGATGGTGAGTGCTACG
The DNA here is from genome assembly GCA_020631335.1 of Chromatiales bacterium. Lineage (GTDB taxonomy): Bacteria > Pseudomonadota > Gammaproteobacteria > Granulosicoccales > Granulosicoccaceae. The sequence continues at coordinate 20,867 of JAHDHK010000045.1, read as the reverse complement.
AGGGCGATTTTCCGGTGCTGTGGTAACACAACGAGCAGACTGCCGCCGGCGATTGCAGAATGGTATCAGCCTGCAGCCTCCGCTTCGCGATCATTATCCGCACGGTTTAGTCACATTCATGAGTCAGTATTTCGAGATCCATCCGGAAAACCCGCAGCGCCGGCTGATTGCGCAGGCGGTATCGATCCTGCGCGACGACGGCGTAGTCATCTACCCGACAGACTCATGCTATGCACTGGGGTGCCTGCTCGACAACAAAACCGGGGTCGAGAGAATCTACCGGTTGCGGCAGCTGTCCAAAGGTCACCATATGACGCTGATGTGTTCGGATCTGTCTGAAATCGCCGTTTATGCCAAAGTTGATAATCAGGCATACCGGCTGCTGAAATCTCTGACGCCGGGCCCGTACACGTTTATTTTGAACAGTACCAATGAAGTGCCTCGCAGATTTTTACACCCGAAACGCAAAACGATCGGGATCCGCGTGCCGGCGCATAATATTTCGCAGGCGCTGCTGGCAGAATTGGGCGAACCGATGATGAGCACCACCTTGCAACTGCCCGGTGACATGCATCCACTGAGCGATGGCGATGACATTCGCGAACGAATTCGCTCGGAAGTCGATCTGGTCATGGATGGTGGAGCCTGTGGCCTGGAAGAGACCTCAGTCATCTCGATGGAATCTGGCGATTTTGTAGTTATACGAGAAGGAAAGGGCGACACAAGTTTGCTGCAGTAGATCGCCGGTAGAAATAAAATGTTGTTTTAGCAGGTAAATTAGATGTCGGAAAACAACCCAGAGTCTGCACCTCAGCTGGATATGGAAATTCCGCTGGCAATGGTGCTGGGCGAACCCTATGCAAATCCTCCACAGGATCTGTACATCCCGCCCGATGCGCTGGAGGTCTTCCTCGAAACGTTCGAGGGGCCGCTCGACCTGCTGCTGTACCTGATCAAAAAACAAAACCTCGATATTCTGGACATCCCCGTAGCGGCAATCACGCGGCAGTACATGCAATACATTGGCGTGATGGAGATGATGAAAATGGAGCTCGCCGCCGAATATCTGGTCATGGCTGCCATGCTGGCTGAAATCAAGTCACGCTTGCTGCTGCCGCGCCCCGAGGAAGATACCGACGAAGACGACCCGCGTGCCGAGCTTGTGCGTCGTCTGCAAATGTACGAGCAATTTAAAAAGGCCGCTGAAGACCTGGATAATCTCAGTCGCATGGAGCGCGATGTATTCGAAGCCGGGGCCGGCCTGCCGGAACTGGAAAACCGCCAGCCGCTGCCGGATGTCAAACTTGAGGAAATGATGGCTGCATTTCGCAGCGTGGTGATGCGGGCGAACCTGCATCAGCACCACAACGTCAAACGCGAATTTCTGTCGGTACGCGAACGAATGTCCAGTCTGCTGGTGCGTTTGCAGGAACAAGGTGAAATACCTTTTCTGTCTTTGTTCACTGTTGAAGAGGGACGTGCCGGTTGTGTGGTGACTTTTCTTGCCATGCTTGAGCTGTGTAAAGAAAGCCTGCTTGAGATACACCAGGAAAAACCGTTTGGTGTGATCACTATCAGACCGGCCACGCAATCAAGCATGCACGAGCGTGTGGATTTTGAAAGTGTTGATGCTGATCCGGATGCGAGTTACAGCTGATAACATTACCGGCATAAATTCAAAGCAAAACTACGCGAAATTTTTTCGGTCAAACAAGGTACTACCATGGACCAGTCGCAACTGAAACGGATTATCGAAGCCGCCCTGATGGCAGTAGATAAACCTCTAAGTATGAAGCAGATTCAGTCCTTGTTCTCTGCCGATGATGTTGACAAGGCCGAGATCAATAAGGCGCTGGTGGATCTGCAGGATGAATACCAGGCACGCGGCGTCAGCATCGTTGAGGTGGCCAGTGGTTATCGGGTACAAATTGATCAGGATATGTCCCCGTGGATTTCGCGATTATTTGAAGAGCGCCCGCCGCGCTACACGCGCGCGTTGCTCGAAACACTGGCACTCATTGCCTATCGACAACCGATTACCCGAAGCGAAATAGAAGAAGTCAGAGGGGTTTCTGTCAGCACTAACATCATCAAAACACTTCTTGAGCGTGAGTGGGTTCAGGTGGTTGGTCATAAAGAAGTACCCGGGCGACCAGCGATGTATGCCACCACCAAAGAGTTTCTCGACTACTTTAACCTGCGACGCATCGATGAATTGCCACCGCTAAGCGAGCTGACCGATCTCGATGCCATTGATACGCAGCTGGAAATGGCAATTCCTCGAGATGTCGCTGAGCAACCGGCATCTGATCAGGATACTGACACACCGCAGGAGGTGGTCGGTCCGCCTATCGCAGAAGAACTGGCAGAATCAGTAACCAATGATTCATCCGGTAACGTTACCTTGCACTAGCAGGGTGTTGAAAAACGTTGTACGCGACGGTCTGAGAAGACCCGTGACCGCTGTACAGGGGCCACCGAAAAAGCGCAGTTTACAGGGTGTAAGTGAGTATTTTGACCGGGCTTTCGTTCCGGGGTGATTTAACACCGGCAAACCTGGCAATAGTTTTTCAACAGCCTGCCAGGCGCTAAGGTGTGGGCAGTTGCTTCAGCCAGGAGCGGATTTCATCGTTGTGTTCCCCCTGTGTCGGTGCGGCTGACGCAGGCGCATAGTTTTTAGCACCACCGATTCTAAATGGCAGGGTCGGTACCTTTGATCCGTCTTCGGTGGTTTGTACATACCCGCGTGTTTTTACCTGTGGTGAGTCAAGCGCTTCGGGCAGGCTGCGAAGCCTTGCTGATGGTACGCCGGCAGCCTGCAGTACAGGTTCCCACTCACTGGCAGTTTTTGTACTTAACGCTGTTTCGATCTCTGCGGCCAGTGCCGATGCATTCTGTTTGCGCGTATCGCGTCGGGCGTATCCTGGGTCAGTTATCCAGTCTTCCCGGTTCAGTGCGCGGGCGAGTTGCCTGAAATGTGATTCTTCGTTCACGCCGAGTGACATGACGCCTTCTTTGCAGGGAAAGCTACCTGCGCCCGGGGAGCGGCTATTGGCCAGATTGCCTCGACGCCTGGGTGCATTACCGGTTTTTAGATAGTCGGTCACGGTGGAGCTCATCAGGGAGAGTCCGGTCTCGAGCATAGAGACATCAATAAAAGTGCCTTTGCCGGAAGAGGCGCGTTCAAACAGCGCGGCAGAGACCGCGAAGGCCGCGGCAAGTGCTGTGCTGTAGTCGAGCACTGGTGCGCCGGTGCGTACCGGCCCGCTGTCTGTGGTGCCGGTGGCGTCCATCAATCCACATGCAGCCTGTATGTTGACGTCGTAGGCGGCTGTGTTTTCCTGCGGGCCGCCGCGGCCATAGCCGGTCATTGCGCAGTGAACAAGATGCGGATGTCGACGAGATAACGTGCCTTCATCAAGCTGCAGACGTTTCATGGTTTTTGGAATATGATTTTCAACCAATACATCCGCTTGTGACAGCAACCTGTTGAATAACTCCAGATCTTCCTCTGTTTCAAGGTCAAAAGTCACAGAGCGTTTGCCGGCACCCTGGGTCAGATAAGAGGTGCTCATGCCGGCACTGGCTGCGTCGGCATCTGTACCTCCGCGATGGCGAATAGCATCACCTTTGCTTTTTGATTCCACCTTGATGACGTCGGCACCGAGCAGTCCGAAGTAATACGAGCAGGCAGGTCCCGCCAGCACGTGGGTGAAATCGACCACCAGCAGGCCTTCGAAGGGATGTGTTGTTGACATGACGTATGTAAGCCTTGTTTGCCGCGCATTTAAAGCGACATGCGTGTTGCCAGTACCGAATGTGGCTGATTTTTGGTAAGCGAAAAAGTGTTTTCCGGTTTACAATAATGGTTCAAACAACTAGAGCATTGTTCCTTACTGGAGGACATTATGAGTTTTGCCAAGAAAATTGCCACCAGCGTCGCCGCAACAGCGATGATGGTGGGTATGCCTGCACTGGCTGATTACCCCGAAAAGCCGGTTAAAATCATGGTCGGTTTTTCTGCTGGCGGTGCAACCGATACTACCTCCCGCGGGTTCGCTTCCTACATGCACGAAGCACCCACAATGAACGGGCTGCCTGCATATATTGTTAATCTGCCCGGCGCGTCAGGCCAGAAAGCTGCGAAAGCAGTGCTTGACGAAGAGGCTGATGGCTACACGCTGTATATGATTAACATCGGAACTTTTATTGCCGCTGAACTGGCCAAAGGTGATGATCGTCCGTATCACGTGCCTGAAGATTTTGTGAATCTTGGTTGTGCTTCGCAACTGGTGACTTCATTACAGGTGCACACTTCAAACCCTGCCACCACCATGCAGGAGTTCATCGATAACGCCAAGGCTTCCGGTGAAGAGATTACCTGGGGCACCTCGGGTGCAACTACGATGCACGCAACCATCGGCCACATCTTTTTTGACGCCAACGGCATCAAACACAAGAAGGTACCTTTCAAGGGTGGTTCTAAAGCCCGCGCCGCACTCGTTTCACAATCTGTCGAGGCAGTATTCGGTGGAGTAAACACTACGGTTGGTTTTGAAGAAGACATCCGTGCACTGGCCTCTGCAGGCGCCGAGCGTGATCCAATGGCCCCTGATCTTCCAACTTTCTCTGAGCAGGGTACTGAAGGTATCGAATTCACCGGCCTGATGTGTTTGTTCGGCAAAGCCGGTATTCCGGATGAAGTGAAAGCGGACGTTGGTGCAGCCATCGCTCATGTGGCGGGCCTTGACGGATTCTCGCGATTTATGTCGAAGAATGCCTTGTCGACTTTTAACATCGATGCGGAGGCCGCTGCGGCTGCTCAGGACACCATGTATAAGGTGATGGGGCCGGTTGTTGCAGAAATCATCAAAAACCAGTAGGTTTTTGTTCAGACTGCAAACTGTATGAGAGGCAAGCCCGATCGGGCTTGCCTCTTTTTATATGTGAATCTCCTTCGTCAGATCAGAGCCTATGGCCAGCCACGATTACAAAACAAAACTGGAGTACGGCGTCAGTGCGGTTGTACTGGCAGTAGGGTTTTTCTTTATTGTTCAGGCTTTCACAATAGAAACGTCGCGCGAGTCAGTCGGGCCGCGAACACTGCCGATGATTCTTGCCGTATCGATTGTGCTGGGTGGCGTTTGGCTTGCGCTTAGAGCGTGGGCGGGTAAGTCAGGAGAAATCAAAGACGGTTATGGTTTCCTCGAAAGTGATGTAAAACGTATCATCCTGGTGGTCGGTTGCGGTATGTTATTCGTGCTGACGTTCTGGGGGTTTGGCTACTTTTCGGCAATCATTGTTACTCTGATCGCAACGCTTTATACCTTCGGCGTACGCAACTGGCTGGCGATGATCATTGGTGCGCTTGCACTTGCGCTGATTTACCAATGGGTCTTTATCGGGGTGATGTTGCTTAATGATCCCAAAGGCGCGATTGTCGACATGCGGCCCTACACTAACTGGATCACGGGAGCGAAATAGGTGCAAAGCCAATGTGCCGGTGTAGAGGCGTTTTTTGAGTCACTGGGTTTTCTATCGATTTTTTTCGATATTTCCTGTGGGTTCGTTATTTTATTTAATGATCCGTATGCGTGGATGTTTGTCGTGCTGGCGGCTTTTGTCGGCATTGTGTTCGGTGCGTTACCCGGGCTGACTGCAGCGGCGGCCATTGCCATGATGCTGCCGATACTCATAGCCTATAACGATGAAATCGGCGGCCTTGCCGGGCTCGCCTTCTTATATGTTATTGGCAAGTCCGGACGCTACGGTGGTTCTATCGCCGCTATTCTGTTTAATACCCCGGGCACTGCTGCGTCTGCTGCCACCATGCAGGATGGCTATCCGATGACGCAGAAAGGGCAGGCGGGTAAGGCGCTGAAAACGGCGACCGTCTCATCTGCTTATGGTGACTATTTCGGAGAGATTGTCCTGATATTCGGGGCGGTATCGATCGCCGCCTTCACGCGTCAGTTCGGCCCGCCGGAGAACTTTGCCATTTACCTGATGGCGTTTGTGGTGATCGGCTCGGTCGTTAGCGACAGCATTATCAAGGGTATTATTTCAACACTGTTCGGCGCTGTTGTCGGCTTGATCGGTGAAGACACGATTACCGGCAATTTCAAGATGACAATGGGTATTGACGAGCTGGAGTCGGGGATGGCGCTTGTGCCTTTGCTGATTGGTGTGTTCGTTATCTCCGAGGTGATTATTCAGGCTGAAAAGGCGGCCAAAGTTAAAATGATCGAGCTTGCCAGTAACAAGGTAGATGATCCGTCCGCACACTACTTCACATGGGCGGAGTTCAAGCGCTGCCTGCCTCTGATGTTTCGCTCTTCAATTTATGGTTCGTTAATCGGAATGATGCCGGGGCTGGGGTCATCCGTTGCGTGCTTCGTGGCTTACGGTGAAGAGAAGCGCAAAGCGAAGAATAAAAGCGAATGGGGCACCGGGGTGGTGGAAGGTATCGCCGCACCTGAGTCTGCCAACAATGCGGTGTCCGGCCCGTCGATGATTCCGCTGCTGACGCTCGGTATTCCGGGTTCTACCATCGCCGCCGTGCTGATCGGCATGTTCCTGGTTAACGGTCTTCAACCGGGGCCGAGTATCTTTGCGACTGAACCGCCTTTGTTTATGGGTGGTCAGCTCATCAGCCCGCGTGAATTTATCTTCGGTATCTTTGCTGCGGGGCTCATCGGTATCGCCTGTTATGCGGTAATCGGTTATTTTGCCGCGCCGTTTATCGGACGCATGATCGCGCTGCTGCCAACACAATATCTCTACCCGTTCATTTTTATGACCGCATTGGCCGCGAGCTATTCATCGCGCGCTTCGATCTGGGATGTGGGCTTTGCACTGCTGTTTGGCGTCATTGGCTATGCCATGCGAAGAACCAATTTTTCGGCCGCCGCATTTATCATTGCCTTTGTTTTGACTTCAAGTATGGAAGAAGCATTCAGGCAATCGATGATCATTTCAGATAACGGCTTTCTGGTGTTCACGAGTTTTGAGTATCAGGGTAAATTCTCCTACGCACCGATATTTCTGATCATAGGTGCTGCAGTTATAGTTTTTCGCTCATGGTCGGGCTATCGTGCTCGCAAAGCTGAAGAGTCGTAACGTTTTTACACTCGCTGTGTTCCACCCCGGAGCACAGCGCTGTAACAGTGCCAGGCGACACAGCCCGGGAATTCAACAAACCAGAGAACTCATTAAACCCGGGTGCTCAATAAACTATTAAGTCTGCGGGGTTACCGCATCTGTACCAACACATAGCAGCACCCGAGGCGCGGGATGCTTTAAACAAAAAATTACCTGATTCGTTAGCAAGGCAACAGGACTTTGACTGCAGGTTTTGACAACCGTTACCTGCCAATATTTATTTTTGGCCTGATCGGTGGCATAGGCGCCTACTTTGTCGGTGTACCCATGCCGTTTATGCTGGGTGGTATCTTCGGCGCCGCTTGTTTTGTTCTGTGGTATGAGCGTGGAGAGCGGCAACTGCCCAAACTGTCGCGCTGGGTGCGGCCGGTGTTTATGTCAATTATCGGCGCGATGATAGGGTCTCGCTTTTCGCCTGAAATACTGACTCTTTTACCGCAGTTCTGGGTGTCCGGTGTCGCACTCGTGCCTTACATTCTACTGGCGCATGGCGGCAATTACGCCATCATGCGGTTACTCGGACGCTATAAAAAACTTGATGCCTATTTTGCTGCTATGCCGGGCGGCATCATTGATTCTACTGCGCTTGCCGAAGAGGCCGGCGCGGACCTGCGGATTGTCACAGCGCAGCATTTTATAAGAATCATATTGGTCGTTGCTTCAGTGCCATTATTGTTTTTGTTTATCCGGGGCAGTGCAGTCGGTTCACTGGCTGGCGAAACGATGGCTAGCACTGACTACGATATCACCGATGTAGTGCTGATTATCGGGATTGGTCTGGTGGGGCTGGGGCTGGGCAGGCTGACCCGGTTGCCGGTGTCACACATGCTGGGGCCATTGTTTCTGGCGTTAATTCTGTCGGTAGGCGGTTTTGTTGAAATTGCTATCCCTCCCTGGCTGGGACATGCAGCTCAATATGTGGTGGGCACTGCCCTGGGTGCTCAATTTTCCGGTGTATCCCGCAAAGTGTTGTTACGGGGCTTGGGTATGGGAATTCTGGCGGGCTTATATATGTTGGGCCTTGCCGTTATTTTTGCCACTTTACTGGTGGAGTATGTGCCGGCTGACTTTGAAGCATTGTTTATCAGCTTTACTGCCGGCGGACTGGCTGAAATGAGTCTGATCGCGCTGTCACTTAATTTTAATCCTGTGGTCGTTGCGCTGCATCATCTCGTTCGAATCCTGTTGACCGTGTACATAGGTAATTTTCTATCGCGCCGTATTTTTAAGCTGGTTCCGTTGCGGTAGTGCAGTTAAGTGCCCGTGCAGGCGGATCAGTGGATGTTAACGACAGCCCGACACCCTGTTAGAATGCTATGCACGGCAGCAGGGGCTTGTCACCTCACGTGTTGCTTACATAAAGCAGTGATACAGATAGTCGTTCATTATTGATCGTGTGGATTCGCCGGTATGCAATAGGCATGATCGACACTGAGCGGACATCCCGAATCTGAAAGGGTTCGATGATCATTGTGTTTAGTCATAACCGGAGGAAACTAATGATTCAAAATCTCAAAACAGTTGCAGTGGCATTGCTGACTTTGCTGCCTGCATCGGTCACCGTAGCGCAGGAAAATCTCACATCCAATACCGCCGGCGCCGGCACGGCCGTGGGGCTGACCGCAACCGCTTTGGTGGAATATGCCAATGATCGCGGTATAGCGAATATTCAACTGAAAGACGGCCAGACCGGTACCAATTACACGCAGGCACTTGCTGAAGGCAAAATTGATATTGCCAACGGTCCTTTTATTCTGCCTTTTTTGCTTTCACGAGGTGCTGGGCCCTATGCGAGCCTCGGCAAGGAAAAGGGGGCTGAACTCGGGGCGAACATTCGGCTGCTCTATCCTTACACGCTGAGTATATTTTCGATGTATGCCTATGATGCCAAGGGCATAAAAGGCTGGAGTGATCTAAAAGGAAAAAAAGTGCTCAATGGGCCACCGAGAGGCGCTGCCACGACTAATTCGCGCGCCCTGATTCAGCTATTCGGCGGGCTGAAAGTTGATGCTGATTATGAATCGGTTACCGTAAACTGGAATCAGGCGGCTTCTGCAGTGATCGACGGTACCGCTGATGTTGCTGTGATTCCGGTGGCCTTTCCCGGTCCTCGAGTGACACAGGCGGGTGCGGCTGGTGCGATGACTATGTATTCGCTGCCTAAAGATACATTTGAATCTGAAGCTGCCGGAAAGCTGTTAAACAAACCCGGATCAGTCGCCTATGCGATACCCGCTGATGACGTCAGAGCCGGACTGGGTGACGGGTGGAGCGTAATGACTGAGGACGACATGTTCAGAGGTATGGCGGTCACCGGCGGTGATATGGTCAATAAAAGCATGGATGAAGAGCTGGCCTATCAATTAACCAAAGCACACATAGAAAACCTGGATTCGCATAAAAAACTGGCGCCATTTATGGCCTCACTGAACTTCGGGGTACTTGACCCGAAAGTTGCCGGACTGTGTGGTCCTAACCCGGTGAAGTTTCATCCCGGTGCGGTGCGCGCTTGGGAAGAGGCGGGTTATAACGTTGCGGATTGCGCTAAACCCTAACTCCTAACCTGTTTATAGGTGATAGATACTTTGCTGTAAGCGGGCGGTGAATACCAGCGTTCGCTTATGACTCAGGTATCTTTCCAGCCAGTCTCTCTTACCGGTCATTCCTGATGGTTAAGCAGAATCCGATAAATGTCCCGACAGGCAACCAGGGCCCGGTAGATAAGCTGGTCTATTGGCTTGGTCTTCTGCTGGTGGTGGTCGGGCTGTTAAACGTGACCCCGGCAATCCCCGGCTGGGATGACCTGTGGCGCTCTGTCACCGGCATCAGCCATTTTAAAATCAGACGCTTTCCGACAGAATGGTTATATCCGATTTTCTTCTTCTGGATGATGCTGGTTGTTGTATTGAAGCATTCCATGTGGCGCAGCTGGAGTAATAAAAATCAGGTGACCCGCAGATTCGGGTTATTCCTCGATCTGGCACTGGTGTTTGCCGCTGCGACTATTTCAATAAGCTATCTGATAGAACTTGAAGCCGTTTGCCTGCTGGACGTTGTAAAAGGTGACAGAGCCGGACTGGTTGCACAGGCGCTGCAGGCCGATATTGAATATGCGGAGATGCTCGGCCTTCCGATTCCGGACTCTGCCGATGATCCGGCTTGTCAAAGTACTACCGGCAGCCTGTTGCCCTTTATTCTTTTCGGATCGGTTGTGATCTTTTTGCTTTACAACATTAAGGTGTGGGGCTTTCCACTGGTGCTGGTATCGTTGCTTATCGCAACCTACACCTTTGCCACCGTGATGAACTGGTACTTTAACGGGGCAGACGATCAGAACAAATATCTGATCACCATCTTAAGCAGTGAGGAACCCCGTAGTCTGGCTTCCGGTCGCGAGTTTGTACGTGATGCGCTGATTAACAATACTTCCGGCTTACTCGGGCGCTTTATTAATGTGCTGTTGTTACTGGTGTTTCCATACATCATGCTCGGTGCTTTGTTCGGTCGATGTGCCGGTGGTCAGGCGCTGATCAAACTGGCATTCTCGGCGACACGCAATTTGCGTGGTGGCCCTGCGCACGCTGCGGTGGTGTCGTCAGCGATGTTCGGGACGATTACCGGAGGGCCGGTAGTGAATGTACTGTCGACCGGTGTGCTCACGATACCTATGATGTTAAAGCGCGGGTTCTCAAAAGTGTTTGCCGGAGGCGTGGAGGCGGCAGCATCCTCGGGCGGCTCAATTATGCCACCCATCATGGGGGTTGCCGCTTTTATCATGTCTGCGATGACCGGTGTTCCGTATCGTGAAATCATTATTGCGGCTGTTGTACCTGCATTGTTCTATTTTTTCTGCCTGTTTTTGTCTGTGGTTTTTCAGGCTAGAAAACAGAACATACAGGCGGTTGGGGATCTGACTGATGATATGCGCCTGACCGGAGAAGACCGCTTGCATCTGGTGCAGATATTTGCGCCGGTATTGTTAGTTCTGGTGCTGTTGCTGACGCCGAAAGATGCTGTGGGCTGCAGCTGGCTCTCGGTACTTCTTGGCGCCGTGGTAGAGCGTAATGGAGATGTTTGTCGTGTCGAGTCACTACCATGGATTATTGAGCTGTTCCAGAACGCTGCCGGTGATGCGAGTGCTGCAGGCTGGTGGGCAGTTATGTTGCTTTTGGTGTTGATGTTACTCGACAAAAAACTGCGCGCCCAGCCGATGAAAATTTTTGACGGGCTGGCGCAGGCGGGGGTAACGCTGTCTACTTTGTATTTGATGTTTCTGGCAGTGACCGTCATTGATGTGTGCCTTAACTTTACCGGGCTGGCAAAGTTTGTAGCGGTTGACGTGCTGGGTTATCTGAAGTCGTTTGACGTGTCGGTGTCATCGGCAGGGTTTCAGATCTTTGCTCTGTTTCTGACCATGCTGCTCGCGGTACTTCTGGGAATGGGTATGCCTGCTGTGCCCGCTTATATCAATGTCGCGCTGCTGATGGGGCCGATGCTTGTCGGTCTTGGTATTGCCACATTCACGGCACACATGTTCGTGTTTTATTTTGCGGTGGCATCGGCGATCACGCCACCGGTTGCACTGGCTGCATTTGCCGCATCTACAATAACCAAAGCCGATCCCATGAGAACAGGCTTTTCAGCGGTGAAATCCGGCATTGTGATGTTTACCATTCCCTTTGTCTTTGCCATCTACCCCGAACTCCTGTTAATAGACAAGGCCGTTATTGATCCGGAAACCGGTGTGTTTCTGGCGGGGTATGACGGCAGCATCAACTGGGGCTGGCTATTGTTTTTGTTCACACGAATAGCGTTGGCGTTGTATCTGGTATCAAGTGCACTTTCCGGATACGACCGCAAGGCACTCAATGTGGTTGAGATCTTTTTTCGGCTTGCCGTCGCTGTGCTGATCCTGTTTAAACCGATGGAGATCTATCTGCCGGCGATCGTCGCGGGTATTCTTATAGTGGTTTGGCACATGGGTCAAAACCGGCACCAGGTGCAGTCGCACTCACCCGGATCCGGTCGTTAATCACAACACGGTGGAGCGTTGTATGGAGAAGCAGCCCAATTTTTTATACATCATGGTTGATCAGCAACGAGCGGACTGGCTCGGTTGCTATGGTCATCCGGTAGTAAAAACCCCTAATATCGACGCGCTTGCCGCGACCGGTACTCGATTCGAAGAGTTTCATGTGGCCACACCGGTCTGTATGCCTAACCGCGCCAGTTTCATGACAGGCCGAATGCCTTCCGTGCACGGGCTGCGCTACAATGGATGTGTCTTGTCTCAACGGGCAAATACGTTTATTGATGTGCTCAAAGCCAGTGGCTATGCGACGGCAAGTATAGGAAAAAGCCATTTGCAGCCGATGACTGCAATGCAGGCACGCCATGCGGACACCGGGCTCAGCGGGCCGGTTAAAGAGGCATGGAAAGCGGATACGGGTGCCTACACCTGCGAAGAGCCTGCAAGTTATCAGTCACTGGAGCCGTTTGATTTTCCCACACCGTACTATGGCTTCGATCACATAGACATGGTAACTGCCCATGGCGATAAAGCAGGGGGGCATTACCGGCAGTGGTTCAGACAACAACATCCGGACTGGCAGTCGTTGCACGACCCGGCTAATCAGCTACCTCACCAGTACACCTGTCCGCAGGCTTACAGAACACCCATACCAACAGATAGCTACCCCACCGCTTTTATTCGTAACAAGGCTTGCGATTACTTAAGAAGCAGTGACGATACCGATAAGCCTTTCTTCGCGTTTGTGTCGTTCCCCGATCCGCACCATCCGTTTAATCCGCCTGGCAAGTACTGGGATATGTATGATCCGGACGAATTTGAATTGCCTTCCCGCTTCGAAGATCATCAAAACCCGCCGCCTCCATTGCTTAATGCAAGACGGTACTACACCGAACATGGCGGGCAGCTGACGCCGCAGCATGCCTTTATGGCATCGGATCGTGAAGTGCGTGAGGCGATGGCACTGACCGCCGGCATGATTACCATGATCGATGATGCCCTGGGCGAAATCATTCAGACACTTAAAGATACCGGGCAGTATGAAAACACGGTCATTATTTTTAACTCTGATCATGGTGATTATCTGGGTGACTTTAACTTGCTGCTGAAAGGTCCCTGGCTGTTGCGTTCGATAAATCGAGTGCCGATGATCTGGTCGGACCCGCAATCCAGAACGGCCAGAGTAAGCAGCGCGCTTGCATCGACTATTGATATATCCGCCACTATTCTACAGCGAGTCGGTATCGATCCGTATTTCGGTATGCAGGGTCAGAGCTTTCTCGAATGCATAGATGGGGGTAACCATCATCGAGATGAATTGCTCATTGAATACAATGACGGTTTTCCCCGAAACGGTTTTGAGTGCAGTGCGCGGGTTCGCTCGGTGGTCAACCATGAATGGCAACTGAGCGCGTATAAGGATCAGGATTGGGGCGAGTTGTATCATTTGAAAAATGATCCGCGGCAAACGCTGAATTTATGGGATAGCGCGGACCATGCAGCAGACAAAGCTGTGTTGTTTGAGAAACTGACTCAGCTGCTGATCGGACAGATGGATGAAAGCCCGCAGTCGAGCAGGCTGGCCTGAGTGTGAGAATGATATTAGCCCTGTCAAACAGATAGTCGGGTTTACCGGTGTTTTTTTGTATGAAAAAAATATGCGTATGAAAATCTATCAGGCGCTGGCCGATGCGTTTTACCGGGAGCAGGTTAAACACTGTTTTGCTTTGCTTGGCGATGCCAATATGCACTGGGCAGGTGCTTTAGCTGATGCCGGGACGGACTTTATCTATACCCGGCATGAGCATGCCGCAGTCGCAGCAGCCACGGCCTATGCGCGTGGTGCAGGTTGCGTGGGGGTGGCTACCGTCACCTGCGGGCCGGGGCTTACCCAGATTATGACGATACTGCCGATTGCTGTCAGAGCACGTATTCCATTGGTGGTGTTTGCCGGTGAAGCGCCAATTAACAAGCCCTGGTACAACCAGGGTATAGCGCAAGCGCCGTTTGTGAATGCCTGTGGTGCGGAGTATCGCGCATTGCATAATAAGGGTTCGATTGTAAGCGATGTTCACCGGGCGTTTGCTGATGCCAAAAGGCTTCTTAAGCCGGTGGTGCTGGGGGTACCCTTCGACCTGCAGCAGGAAGAATGGAGCGGCGCGGTGGAGTCTGCGGTATCTGACGAACTCTATGTCGCACCCGTACCGAAGTTGCCCGAGGAGGCTGCAATAAACCTGGCCGCAGAGTGGATTACCGCCAGCAGACGTCCGGTGATCATAGCCGGCCTTGGGGCAGTGTCGGATGCAGCGCGAACCGCGTGTATTGCACTTGCTGAAAAAAGTGGAGCACTTCTGGCGACTACACTGCCGGCCAAAGGCCTTTTTTATGATCAGCCCTTTTGTCTCGGAGTAGCCGGTGGCTTTGCCACAGAAGGTGCAAAGGCAATATTTGCCGAAGCCGATCTGGTCATCGGCATTGGTGCACGCATGGCTTCGCACACGTTTGATGGGGGTAAACTGACCCCTGAGGCCCGTGTTGTCCATATAGACACTGATCCGCAGGAGACTGTCCAGGGTAGAAAAGCATCGGATCTAATGATTTCTTCTGATGCAAGTCTGGGTGCAAATGCACTACAAGCGGCAGTATCGCTGCAAACCGGTTGGCGCACCGCGCACATGCAGGCGCAAACCCGAGCTGCTCTGACGTTGCCTGATCAGACTGACACACCGGATGGCATGTTGCACCCGATGGCTGTCATTAAAAAGCTCAGTGAAGTCATCCCTCACAACTGTCATATCGTTAACACCTCCGGGCACAGTGCCTGGTACACCGCGCAGATGAATGACCACCCGCAGAGCCTCTACACAGTGATCCGTGAATTCGGTGCCATAGGTAATGGGACGTCATTTGCGATGGGTGTTGCCGCTGCCCACCCTGATAGACCGGTCGTGCTAATCGACGGAGACGGTTCCGCGTTGATGCATATACAGGAGCTGGAAACCATGCATCGTCATGGAATGAAAATCCTGATCATCGTTTTGAACGATGGTGCATATGGGTCAGAAGTACATAAACTGCGTGCTGATGGCGTGACAGACCAGGGGTCAGTCTTCGGCTGGCCCGACTTCGCCGGTATCGGGCGCGGCTTTGGAATCACCGGCAAGACCTTTACTTCCCTGGAGGCAATAGACGCAGGAATGAAAGAATTCTTGGCTGCCGACAATTCTGCCATCTGGGACATTCACATCTCAGATCAAATAGCCTCCCCGCAAATACTGAAAGCACACCACACCGCAAACACCTCATAAACAATCACCAAAACCGTAGGGCGGATAAGCCTCAGGCGCATCCTCCATTTGGGCTACAACAATCCCTCAAGTTCACCGCTCCACACAACAAAAACCTACACCTTTACCTACGGCTCACGGGTTACACTCACCCCATGGACACAAACAACGAAATCTATTTCGCCGGCGGCTGCCTGTGGGGTGTACAGGAATTCATTCGATACGTGCCGGGAGTTGTCACCACCGAGGCCGGTCGCGCCAACGGTAGCAGTCACTCGACCCTCGGTGAATACGATGGCTACGCTGAATGTGTTCGAATCGTCTTTAACGACCAGCAGACCGTAACAGGGCTGATGCCGTATTTCTTCGAAATTATTGACCCATACAGCGTTAACCGTCAGGGTGAAGACGTCGGCCTAAAATATCGTACCGGCATCTACAGCCGATATGAAGGTCATCTACAACAAGCGCGGCAGTTTATCGATGCTAGAGCTGACCGTGAGCAGATAGCGGTTGAGGTACTGCCTCTGACTAACTTTGTTGCGAGCGATGCTGAACACCAGGATCGGCTACTGCGTTGTCCTGATGATTACTGCCATATTGATAGTGCATTGTTGTATAAATACAGGCAGTAGCGTGTGATGTTTTGATTGGAGATTGCAGGCTATATTCCTGGTGATCGATCCACAGCACGATGGGCTGTCTCTGTTATTAGTTCAGTTCTGTGAGTGGTTGTCCTTGCTGAATATGGGTCAATCACAGTTGCCAGTTGCCAGTTGCCAGTTGCCAGTTGCCAGTTGCCAGTTACATGCTAGCTGCTGGCAGGAAAAAGCAATGAAATTGTCGCGGATGGATATTGGTCTCAGGCGACCTTTGCAATCGGTTCAAAATCTGTTCGCT
>JAHDHK010000045.1:0-4390 GCA_020631335.1 Chromatiales bacterium | reverse complement strand
GCGGATGGATATTGGTCTCAGGCGACCTTTGCAATCGGTTCAAAATCTGTTCGCTGGAACGGCGCATATTCATTTGGCCAGCAGGCAGTCATATCACATAGAACTCTAAATTGAAGTGGGGCTGTCGGGTTAACCCGGTTAACGACAATCCTGACGAATTCGGGATCACAGCCACCTACCAGTTCTTTCAGATCTTGCGCCAGATACCTGGGTAAATAACCGACAATCATTCGGTCTTCCTCAGTTCTTAGTGCCACCGCATGTTGATCGTAGCTGTTTTGAATGTCATACAAACATAGCAGCCGATCAGTTGATTTCAACAGGCCGCCGCGCTCCTGCAGGCTCTCAGGCAGCCACTCAAGCCCATGCAGAAAAAACCTGAAATGATACAAGCCATTATCATCAGGCTTAGGCTTAGGGAAAACTTCAAAGTAATCAGTGCTTCGTCTTCCTTCCGTAACCTGCAAGATGGCAAGTGGATCGGGTGATTCTGAGCCATCAAATCCACTCCATTCCAGGACACTCTGGTACTCCTTCCTGCGGGAGTTCAACAGCCGATTACTGAACATGGGGAAGAGTTCTGATGAACGGTAGATCTGGTGTAGGTCTGTCATGCCGGGAAACGGTTTGAAATCAGCTCGCTGCGACCCTTTTGTATACTGGAAAAGGTAGTTCTGTTTGCCCTCCCGATCCAGCCTTCCAATTGGAGACCAGGATTTATCCTGATCGTGTGAGCGCCAGGCGATGTATACCGAGTTGGTGTTCATAGTGACAGTAGTGTTGATCTGTTGGCCTGGATGTATTGCAGAGTGAATTGTTTGCTGACTTCGGACATTCGACTCTCAGGAATGTTACCGAGTATAGTCAGCAACGCCTCGTCAGTCACTCTTGACAGTTTGTCGACCCATATGGATTGATCTACCTTGGCCCGGACGCAAAACTGTGAGAAGGCTTCATGTGTACTTAGTCGTTTGGGGTTTGCCTCAGAGGAGTAAAAGGCAGATTTGGCTCTGGAAGCAAATTTCTGCACAGAATATCCTTCATCTCTTGTGGTTAATCTGTCTGATCGCTGCTCGTCAGAAAGGTTTCTCGCGCACGACGCTCCGTGGTCGTAAGTGGGAGCAAGCATGTCAATATACCGGTTCCGGATCGCTGCCCAGTTCTCGTGGTGACGATCCTGATTACCGGTTAATGCGTCAATCATCAGGTAACCGGCAAAGGCGTCAAGTGCTGTGGCTGGATGATTATGCTGGTGAGGCTCCCCTTGGTTGTAGGGGTTGAGTGTTGAAATCACATGAAAAACAGCTTCAATGGTGTATTCACTTACGCGATAATTTTGCTGTTCCGGGTAATCTCCGAATAACGAACCCAGGAGCGTGTTTCCATGGATAAGTTCTTCTCCGGCTTTTCGCAAGTTTTTTGTGACCACTCCACGGGCTTCACCGTCTGGGCTATATGGGTCAATAGCTAACTCGTAGATTGCATGCGGTACTTCCAGCAAAGTGCAGATCTCTGCAACGACAACTTCTGCCCAATCCTCACCGGTATCCCGATGTTCCTGTTTGAACAGCCAGAGGTCTGAGTCCCGTGCGAACCAGAATTTAGGCTTTGTGCCCAATTGTTCAAAGCTGATCCTGCCAGTTTCTGGAACTGAATAGATACCATTTATTGTCAGCATTGAACCCTCACGCTAGCCGGTGCTTCCGATAATTCTCCGCCTGCTCGTAAATCTCCTTGTACACCTCGTCCCGGTCAACCGGCGGATAACCATGGTCTGCAAGTTTCAATATAAGGTCAACTTTAAGCTCGGCCTTAATATCATCGCGTGATTGCCAGTCGGTATAGCGGGTTTTATCATCGACAAGTATCTTTACTTCCTTGGCGAGTGGAATCAGTTTTTCATCCGGATAGGTGAAGTCATATTTGATCGCCAGTTGCCGGAGAATGTCGGGCTTTTTCCTGCTCATCGATACCATGGGCGTTGTACGTGCCTTGCTCGTCTTTTACTTCATGAATCATGTCCACCAGCATACCGGCAAAGTCATCAAGCACGCTGGACACCAGAACGTTTTCTTCGTCGCGTTCGTTGTACTTGTCTACCAGGGACTGCAGTTTCTTGGAAAACTCAACGCCCTTCACCTTATTGACTTTCTGCAGATCGCCAATCGCCTTACGCAGCAACTGTTGCAGCAATTTGATTTTGGTGTTTGGCAGTTTAATTTTCTCAATTTTGCCCAGGTAGTCATCGTCAAAGATATCTACCCCGCCGACGCCTTCTTCACCCAGTTTGAATATCGCCTCCACACCGTCAGCTTCCAGCGCTTCGGCAATCATGTCACGTACACGGGCGTTCATCTGGTCGATGTCAGGGGCGTTACCGCGCGTTAGTTTAAAGATAATGCTGCGCACGGCCATGTAGAAATGTACGGTGTCTGATTCCTGCTGCGTCAGCTCGCCACTGCCAGAGCAAATATCGTATGCAGCCTTTAACCGCTTGACCAGCGCCATGAAACGCTTTTCGTTGCCCTCACTTCTCTGTGCAAATTCGGCGGCACGCTTCAGACAGTCGAGCTGTTGAACTGGGTCGCCGGCGAAGTAGTCGCTGCTGTCGAATTGGTGAAACAGCTTGCCGAGCAAGTCAAGATGATCTCGCACAGCATTCAGTGAGGTCTGAATATCCTCAACGTTATTTTCATCGCCTTTGGAATAGTGCGCCAGCGCCAGATTCATCTGCTTTTTAATGCCGATATAATCCACCACCAGCCCCTTGTTCTTGCCTTCGAACTTTCGGTTCACCCGGGAGATGGTCTGGATTAGATTGTGGCGCTGGATGGGCTTGTCGATATAGATGGTATCAAGAAACGGCACGTCAAAGCCGGTCAGCCACATATCCACCACAATGGCGATACGAAAGTTGCTGGCGGCGTGTTTGAACTGGCGGTCCAGTACCTTGCGGTCTTCATCGGTGCCGAGCAGGTCATACAGGTCTTCGTCATCACCCTTGCCGCGTGTCATCACCATCTTGATACGCTCTATCGGCAATACCTTGTCGGCATCGGTGGTGCTCAAGGTTTCTCCTTCGGCGCAGGCGCGTACCTCTGCCCATTCAGGGCGCAGGGCAATCACTTCTTGATAGAACGCCCAGGCGATTGTGCGTTTACTGCATACGAACATGCACTTGCCTTTGACCGACGCACCCTCACTGATACGCCGCTCGTAGTGTGTGACAAAATCAGCGGCCACTGCACGAATACGATCCGGGTCACCGAGAATACTGTGCATACTGGCCGATGCCTTTTTGCTGGCCTCTATCTGGTGTTCATTGGCACCTTCTTCTGCACACCTCGTGTAATAGTCTTCAATCTCGGCGAGCTTGCGATTGTCCAGAAACACCCGTGCGGCGCGGCCTTCATACACAATCGGCACGGTGATCTCGTCACGCACTGATTCAGTCATGGTATAGGCATCGACGACCGGGCCGAATACATCGAGCGTGGCATCGACCGGGGTGCCGGTAAAGCCAACATAGGTGGCATTGGGCAATGAGTTGTGCAGGTGGTGGGCGAAGCCGTAGGTTTTTTTAACTTCTGTGTCAGTAATGGTGATCTTCTGATCGAGGTTGGTCTGGCTGCGATGCGCCTCGTCAGAAATACAGATTACGTTGTAGCGGTCGGTCAGAAGCTGTGCATCTTCAGAGAACTTGTGGATGGTGGTTAGAAACACACCGCCACTGCTGCGATTCTGCAACAGCTCACGCAAGTGCTTGCGGCTCTCGACCGAGATCACATGCTTGTCACCAATGTAGCCGGTGGCATTGCAGAAGGTTCTCGATAACTGATCATCCAGATCGGTGCGATCGGTGATCAGTACAATGGTCGGGCTTTTGAGTTCCAGGCTGCGCATTAACATGCGGGCCAGAAACAGCATCGTGTAGCTCTTGCCGCAACCGGTTGCGCCAAAGTAGGTACCGCCCTTGCCATCGCCTTCCGGTTTTAAGTGCTCAATAATGTGCTGGTACAGTTTGCCGGTGGCATAGAACTGTGGATAGCGCGGGACGATTTTTACTTCATCGTTTGATGTGTCGGGGAAGAACACAAAATGACGCAACAGTCGCAGCAGTCGTGCTGGTTCGAACAAACCCTGAATCATTGAGTGCAATGAGTCGATGCCTTCCGCTACCGACTTTTCATTGCCTGTGACCTTTTTCCATGAATAGAAAAAATCGTATTTGGCGAATAGGGAGCCGACTTTGTTGTTTACGCCATCGCTGATCACACAGAGCGCGTTGTATTTGAACAGCTCTGGTATGTCACGTTTGTAGTCGACTGTCAGTTGTTTATAGGCTGTGTGTACCGATGCCTCTTCACGAATCGCACTTTTGAACTCGAAT
>JAHDHK010000353.1 GCA_020631335.1 Chromatiales bacterium | reverse complement strand
CTGACAATGTGTACAAATGTGCTTTACAAGGCTTCCTGAAATGCCTGATCATACTTGTCAGGCTACAAATGCCACTCGAGGCTTCGATTCGACAACCTCCTGGTTGCAAGCGAGATATTGTGTCATCTGATGCTAAAAAAATGTTAACGAAAAACGAGAAGCTTAACCAGCTGGACGCGGTTAAAGTATCGAGCCATGTTCAACGTGAGAGCGGTGAGTGGATCGTTAATTCCTTAATGCTGGAAGGGTACACAGTACCGTTCAAGTACAAACGTAAAAAGCAATATAAAAGCCTGAAAGGAGCTTACGTCAACCTCACTTACTACCCCGAAACAGAACAGGTGGCCGGTATGGACTTCGAAATAATGAAAGTGGTCAGGGTCCGTCGAAGTTAGTGATATTTTTCCCGCACTATCATCCTCAAACTTTATCAGCCTCACAAAGCACTTCTATCCACTGATCAACCGTACCTGCGAGCCCGCGCCCCTCACCCAGCCTGACCTGCAGCATAGAAAAACCGGCATTCTGCAAATAAGTTTCAAGCTGTTCCTGCGAGTAATAACAATAAAACCGTCCAAGATGATCGCGGGAAGCCCCTTCACCGCGTTTCATCCCGATATGAAAAACACCTTTCTGCTTTAACGCCCGATACAAGGCCGACAGGATTTGAGGAAACTCGTCTGACTCGGCATGGAGCAAGCTGAAATTTGCCCATATGCCATCGTATTCATTGCTTGAATCAATATCGGAGAATTCAGCGCATATTGCTTTAACGCCAAACTTTGTTTCAGCGACTCGAACCATCTCCCGGGATGCGTCGACCGCATCAACGCTAAAACCCTGCTCCTGCAGGAACGCCGCAGTGTTGCCCGGACCACAACCCAGATCAAGAATTCTGCCTGCCGGTGGAATCAGTGCAGTGAAAGACGCGATTGCGGTGTTTAGCAATTGATTCTCTGTGAGTGCCACATAGTCATCAACCTGCCGGTTATACACATCAATTGTCTTTGAATCACTCATCGCTTCCCCGCCTGCCGTTTACAAAGTCACCACCTGTGCATCCACCTTGACGCAACGCCACTTTAACAGACACAACACAATAATATTTACTGATAAGCGAAAACAGAAACAGACTTTAATAAACGCGTACTCTAGAAACCAGGCACCATGGGTTATTCCGGTTTAAAAAACCTCTCCTAATAAGATATGCTTAACTTAATACCCACAAAGAAAAGCCAGCCAACCCTCGATTGGCTATCTCCGACAATTAATCATCCAAAAACTGATAAAACCCATGAAAGCAATTGAACTGAGAGATTTCGGCACCCCGCACGAGGTTTGTCACTGCATAGACATAGATCCACCGCCTCCACCGGGGAAAGGTGAAGTCACCATCGACGTATTGGCCTGCCCCATCAATCCTGCCGAGATTCTGTTATTGCAGGGGAAATATGCGAGCAAACCACCTCTGCCCTATCGCCCCGGTATAGAAGCGGTCGGACGCATCACCGCTGTCGGTGAAGATGTCACCGATCTGGCGGTTGGCACTAAAGTCGTCAGTTTCAGCCGGCAGAACTGGCAACAATCGCTCAACCTGTCACAGAACGAAGTCATCGCGGTGCCGGATACAGCAAACACCAACCAGATCGCCATGCTCAAGGTCAATCCGGCGACTGCCTGGCTAATGCTCACTGAATACAGAAAACTGAATCAGGGAGACTGGGTCATACAAAACGCCGCTAACTCCGGGGTTGGTCATTCACTGATTCAACTGGCCAAAGCCAATGGCTGGCGCACCGTTAACGTCGTTCGACGTGAAGCACTGATTCAGCCACTACTCGATGCGGGCGCTACTGCCGTATTGGTCGATGGTCCGGACCTCGCCGAACGCTGCAAAGCAATTACCGGTGGCGATCCAGCTCCGCTTGCAATCGATGCGGTGGCGGGCACAGCCACACAGCGCCTGGCGGACTGCATAGATGATGACGGCACTGTCGTGAACTATGGCATGTTATCCGGCGACTCCTGTCAAATAACTCCCGAGCAAGTGGTTTTTCGCAGCATTACACTGACCGGCTTCTGGCTGGCCAAAATACTCGGCGCAATGCCGCGTGAGCAACAGGTGAAACTATACGGTGAACTGAGCCGACAGGTAGTCAACGGAACCATCGATACCCCCATAGAAGCCACCTATGAACTCGACCAGATTGCCTCCGCACTGGAACATGCAGCCAGAGGCGGCAGAAGCGGCAAGGTGTTGTTAGTGCCTAACGGCAATACTTAGCCGTTAATTTGGTATCCGCAGTTTTAACCGCATTAACGCCAAAAGACTGTTTATACCATGGGTTTAAAACGCAGCAGGCCTGCAGAGCGTTCTCTCAGGCTTCGCTGAGTGTAGAGCCTCAAGCACACAGTGCCGGGCACCACCCGGCGCAAGCCCGTTCGGGTTTAAAATTTACCGTGTTTAATGTAAGCCTGCTGTGGGTCCATGCCACCGCGAATAGCAGTTCGTATGGTACTTTCGGTGTTTATATCCTTTTCACTGGCGTCAATCACCTCCTCGACCAGTGCAGCCGGCACGCGAAGAAGACCGTCACGATCCCCCAGCATGAAATCACCGGGCTCAATATCCACACTACCGATTCTGATTTCTACATTGTGCGCTGCCGGCAACCACCAGCCAACGATATCCCTCGGCGTAAACCCGCTGCACCAGCATTGAAACTGCTGCTTTAACAAAAAGTCTACATCGCGGATCATGCCATCGGCGACCACGCCACGTACGCCTTTATTTGCCAGAGTCTCTCCGGACAACTCCCCCATATGGGCAACTGTGTCGTCGTTTGGCTGGCTTACCCAGACATGCCCTGCAGGACATTGGGACAACAACCCGGTCCAGGCTAACAGCGTTTCATGGGGATCAGCAGTGGGATCTACTTTTCCAAGGATTGTAAACGCCGGTCCGGCCATTGCTGATTCAGGTAGTATCGGTCGAAGATAAGCGGGCAGGACGAAATTTTTTTGCGCCATTTTACGCATCACATCGTGTACGACACCGGTATAGCATTTTGCCAGTCGATCACTTATATCATCAGTCATATCATTCTCAATGCAGTCAGGTGATGTGTGAACCGGATGCTAATACCAACGTACCACGCACACTGACAGCTAAGCGTTGAAACACGTTGCCCGACAGTATAACAAAATGCAATCACACTGAATTCCAGCTGGAGTGTCACGCAAAAAAACACACGCACAACGCTATGCTACTGTGTCTCTACTATTGCACTGAACCCGGAAGTTCAAATGAGCTCTTTCTTTAAACCTATCTGCACTCAGCGTCTGTTACTTCGTCCGGTTCGCAGCAGTGACAGCGCAGCGCTGGTACAGCGACGTAATCACGCCGAAGTTGCAGCGATGCAGGACTGGCCAATGCCCTACTCTACACAGGCGGCTGAACAAGTGATCACCGCACTGGCTGCGATGGACGGCCCGCAGGATAACCAGTGGTGGATGCTGTCGATCGCAGATTCGCAAGATACCGTGGTCTACGGCGACCTTGCATTAAGACTCGAGTGGGGCGGACGAACGGCAGTGGTGGGGTACACGCTGGCACGTGAACACTGGGGCAACGGTTATGCAACCGAGGCACTCAATGCATTGATCGACCGGTTGTTTGAAGGGGAAAAGGTCACCCGTATCGGCGCAACATTACATCCGCAGAATCTGCGATCAGCCAAAGTGCTTGAGCGTTGCGGCTTTGACTTCGAGGGGCACACACGTAACAGCTTCTGGTCAGACGATGAAAACTCTGACGACTGGCTCTACGGCCTTACACCGGCCATAAGACAAGACTGGAATAACCGCCCAACCGGTAAACCCAAACATATCGAACTGGTTGAACCTCACCCCAATGGATTGCGGCATGTACTTGCGCTGCAACCACACCAATCTCAAAAACACTTCGTCTCACCGATAACCACTTCGTTTGCGCAAATCGCTGTACCTCCGTATGAGGAGAGTGATTCCGGTGCCTCAACCAGTCCACAACGTGTACAGCCCTGGCCCAGAGTGATCAGTGCAGATGAAGAGCCGGTCGGTTTTGTGATGCTGGAATGTCCGACTCAAACCAACCCCGAGCCGTATCTGTGGCGGTTGACTATCGATCGGCGCCACCAGGGCCGGGGAATCGGATGGCAGGTTCTGGAAATGATTACCGATCAGGTGCGCAATTGGGGTTGCGATTCACTGCTGGTATCTTGGGTGGAAGGCTATGGCTCACCCTCTCAATTTTACAGGCGATTCGGTTTTGAGCCCACCGGTGAGGTGGAACACGATGAAACCATCGGTCGGCTTCGATTATCTGCAAGGCAATAAAAACTCTGTGCGTGTACCAAACCCGACGCGTGAGCGAGGCGGCATAACAGCCGCTATCCTCGCTGACGATTCGGGCTTCCCGGCCTTGCACAGAGTATCTCTTATCGCACTGACTGCAGCAGGTTATGACAGCGGCTAGACTGACAAACAACTGTGCCGAATAAACACATCCGGCACAGTGTCATCAGGCAGCAGTCAAACTCTCTATAAATGGTTTCACGCCATTCACGCCTTCGGTTTCAAGGACGCGAATGGTCTCTGAACCGACTACCGCGATGTCTGCCTTGCCGCGCAGAAAATCTATATCACCACGGCTCTTCACCCCGAAGCCGACAGCCAGTGGCAAACGAGTGTGCTCGCGACAGGTCTGCAGATAATCAGCAAGGTCAGAGGAAAACTCGGTGTCTTTACCGGT
>JAHDHK010000044.1:26511-28474 GCA_020631335.1 Chromatiales bacterium | reverse complement strand
TCATGCAGCACACCGTGAAGTCAGCCACCTCAAAGAGTTGGCTGAATACGTGGTGCGCGAACACTATCCCCACCTGTGGACCGGCACCCCCACGATCGATATGTATCAACAATGGTTTGCAGAAGTTCTTCAGCGAACGGCCAGACTGATCGCACAATGGCAGCGAGTGGGCTTTGTACACGCCGTTATGAACACAGACAACATGTCAATCCTTGGACAAACCATTGACTACGGCCCCTATGGCTGGCTTGAAGAATACGATCCACAATGGACTCCCAATTTTATTGATCAACAGGGAAGACGCTACAGCTATGGCAATCAACCGGAAATTGCCTTGTGGAACCTTTACCGGCTTGCCAATGCAGTACTGCCACTGTTCGATGATGAAACCGGTCCACTGGAAGAAGTGCTCGGCACTTACGAGGCGGTATATGATGAAACCTGGAACCGAATAAGAGCAGATAAGACCGGGCTGGTAACTACCGGCCAACACGATAACGATAAGCAATTGCTGGATAGACTGTGGGAGATTCTGGAGAAGAGTTCACCCGATTACACCGTATTTTTCCGTACGCTAAGCACTATGGACAGAACCCGGCCCGCTGCTGAGCTGGCCGGTCAGTTAGCCGGTGCCGCCTATTATAAACCTGTCGAAGATGCCGGACTGGCTGCGCTCACCACATGGCTCGCCGACTGGACTGCTCGACTGTCTGCAGAGGACAGTATGGCTATCGACCGACTGATGCGCAGCAGCAACCCGAAGTATGTGCTGCGCAACCATATTGCTATTGAAGCAATAGACGCTGCCGAACAAGGCGATTACAGCATTCTGCATAGAGTGGCACAGATGATTAAGCAGCCTTATGCCGAACAACCCGACAACCAGGCCTATGCCGCATTGAGACCGGACTGGGCCAGAACCCGCCCCGGTTGTACCATGCTGACCTGCTCAAGCTGACTCAAGACGAGTCAGAGTCGATCTTTCTCAGCGCAAATGAGTTGCGCTAACGTCCGCGCCAGACAGGATCACGCTTTTCAGTAAAGGCCTTTGCACCTTCCAGTTGATCTTCAGAACTGTACAGTCGATCAACCGAGGAAAGCTGTCGTTTAGATATTTTATTCAAGGCATCCTGAAACTTCATGTCTTCTGCCTCGCGCACCACCTCTTTGATCGCTGCATAAACAAGCGGTGGTCCGGATGCCAGAAGCCTTGCCAGCTCCCAGGTTTTTTCAAGCAGGTTTTCCCGGGTACAGATTTCCTTGACCAACCCCCATTGCACGGCCTCATGGACATCGAACCATCGACCTGTCAGTAAAAGGTCCATGGCGACATGATAGGGTATCCGCTTAGGCAACTTGACGGACGCCGCATCGGCAACCGTACCCGATCTTATTTCAGGCAGTGCGAATGTTGCATTGTCTGAAGCCAAAATGAGATCTGCCGACAATGCCAGCTCCAGCCCTCCACCACAGCAGATACCGTTCACCGCGCAAATCACCGGCTTATTCAGATTGCCAAGCTCCTGCAGGCCGCCAAAACCACCGATACCATAGTCCCCATCGACGGCATCACCTTCTGATGCTGCTTTCAGATCCCAGCCCGGACAAAAGAATTTATCACCTTCGGCGCGCAGAATTGCCACACGACATTCGGGATCATCCCTGAAAGCCATAAAGGTCTCACCCATGATCCGACTGGTGGCCAGATCAATCGCATTGGCTTTAGGACGATCAAGCGTCACCTCGAGTATGTGGCCTTCACGACGTGTTTTGATAGGAGTATCTGACATATGAAAATCCGTAAGTTGAATCGATTGTCATTAACGCTTGAGCGTCATTGTACCTTTTTCGAATTGCCGGCTGACATACAACAAACGCCACACACCCAGCACGGCCGCAACACTTAACCCGGTAAACAACGCATACCACACACTTTTCACACTGCCCTGCCCCAGCCACGTCG
>JAHDHK010000044.1:0-26501 GCA_020631335.1 Chromatiales bacterium | reverse complement strand
AAATGCGATTGGCTGCACTGGAAGAAGAGAAACGGTTAGCACAAAAGCAAGTGGAAATCCGACACCCCAGTATGCTACTAACTGACATACCGCAGGGACAAAGGTATCCTGATACCCTTTAAGCGTTATATTGCTGCCAATCTGCAGACCATCAACGACCAACTGAAAAGCCACAATTAACAACAGACCCGAACCAATCCCAACCACCACACTGTCGGCAGTAAACAAACCCATCAAACCACTGCGTACAGTGAGCATGAGCACACAACAGAACAGCATCATCGCTACCAGCAACATCAAAAAAAATCGCGACTGATCTGAAGCAAGCGCCGGTCTGCCGCGTCCCAGTGACTGTCCAATCAATATCGCGGCAGCCTGTCCCATTGAGATAGGAAAAATCAATGCAAGCATTGCGATATTAAGCACAACCTGGTGTGCCGCAAGCGGCGTGGTACCCATGGGCGCCACCAGCAAACTGGTACTGGTAAAGAAACATTCCTCAAGCGTGATGGCGAACGCTCCCGGCAAACCCAGCAGTAACAGTGTTTTGACACCGCCCCATTGCACCGGGTGCCACTGGAACAATAACTGATAGTCTTTAACAGCCCGATGAACAAACGATATCGCTACCGGTGCAATCAACTGCAACATCACCACGCCAACCGTTGCCACCGCACAACCGACCGCACCCAGCTTTGGAAATCCAAACTTACCGAATACAAACATGTAATCGAGCACAGCATTTAGGAGCAGCCCCGCCAAGCTGACCCACATATTCAGTACCGGGTAGCCCAGACCGTCTATGGTGTTTCGCAACCCCAGTGAAGCACCGAACACCGGCAACATCCAGATCACAATACGCAGATACTTTTCTGCGGTGATTCGCACCTCAGGCTCAAGACCTAACAGCGACAGTAACGGTACCGCCAGCAGCACAACAACCGCACACAAAGCACCACCGAAGGCACCAAGCCACATAGACTGCCAGCAGTCACGCCTGACACCCGCTCTATCTTCCCTGCCCAGATGCCACGAGATTCGAGGCGCAACTATTGACTGAAGCCCGATCAACAGCATCATCGGAATCAGTAGTATGGAAGAACCGATAGCCAGCGCCGCCAGGTCTCTGGTACTGGCAAGCCCGGCCATAATCGTATCGGTCACACCAAGTCCGACGAGTGCGCTCATACCAATCAACAGCGGCACACCGAGCCTTAACAACTCGGATAGTAATTGTGTTTTTCCAGCCAGCCTCATTGATCATCACAGTCGTCGAACACATCACCACCTTTCCATACACCCAACATAGTCAGCTGAATGATACAGCACCACACCGGTCAGCATTGTTGTATCGAATAGAGGTTTAGATGCGCAGCGACGTCAACACGATTAATTAGTCGAACAGTACAATCGACGCCAACGATGACCGCAACAAAACACCTTTACCCGGTCGAAGAAATTTGGCGGCGATTATTCAGCCAATCACTTCGGTACCACCTCGTAACCGGGTTCTTCAGGCTCATCGTCGACCATTTCCGCCGGAAACCCGTTAGCGGTGACCGACAAACCGGTTGCCTCTTCAAGGCGCTTGATAATATTTGGTGACAATTCGCGCCCGCCATATTTTTCTTCACCGTCCTTAAAGATATCAACCAACAGCGGACTGACTTCAAGCGGTACATTATGGCGATCGGCAATCGCTTGAAAAAGACCAATATCTTTACTGACGAGATCCATTGTAAAAGAAATATCACGCGAGCCGTTCAATATGACCTGGCTTTCGGTTTCATGTACAAACGAATTACCTGATGATATGCGTATGGCTTCATAAGTTGTGTTCAAATCCATACCGGCGGCTTTCGCTGTCACCAGCGCTTCGCAGCAGCTCACCAGATTGGCCGTGGCAAGATAATTAGTCAGCACTTTAAGCACTGATGCAGTACCCAGCGGACCAGTATGAAGGATGCGCCTCCCCATGCTTTTCAACAGCGGTAACACCTGCTCAAAAGTCGTTCTGTCACACCCGGCAAATATAGAAATATTGCCGGTATCAGCCCTGTGGCAGCCACCGGATACCGGACAGTCCACTGCTGCTGCGCCCTGCGCTATTACTTTCCCGCCGAGACGCTTCACCTCGGCTTCATCGGTGGTCGACATCTCCAGCCAGATTTTCCCCGCTGTCATGTGTGGCAGCATGCCGTCTTCACCTTCCATCACAGCAGCGGACGCCGCCGGCGATGGCAGACAGGTAATCACGACATCACAGCTTTGCGCAAGCTCGGCAGGTGATTGAGCCCAGCCGGCACCTGCATCGAGAAAAGGCTGCGCTAGCGCTTTATCAAGATCGCGAACCATCACATCAGCTTTATTGCGCAGCAGGCTGCCAGCCAGTTTGCCACCCACATTACCTAACCCGATAAAACCGACTTTCATTTGCAACCCCGACCATTCAAAAGGCGGAGCATGTAGCGTTTTACGGATCGGGACTTTGCTGACGCCGACCCGATGTGGCGCTTTGAGACTAACTGCTGCGCATAAACCTAATCGGCAGCGTCAATCAACTCGGCCAGAATCGAGATACCTTCCTGCATTTGCGAGTTGCTGGCATGGCTGAAGTTCAGGCGCATAAACGAACGTGCAACCGGCGTGGTAAAAAAAGGCGCACCCGGCATAAAAGCCACGTTACGCGCCAGTGCCTGCTGCAGCAGATTGTCCATATTAATCTGCAGGTCCCGTTTGAGTTGCAGCCAGAAAAACAGACCGCCCGTCGGCTCTTCCCAGGTCGCGTGCGAAGACATATTCTGCCGCAGTTGTTGCTGGAACTGATCGCGTTTAATGCGGTAGCTGTCCACTACCTGCTCGAGTCGCTGTGAGTCGGCATTGAGCATAGTTAACACCAGCGTTTGACTTAACCGATTGCTGTGCAAATCAGCAGCCTGTTTGAGCCATACCAGTTTTTCATAAAGATCTTCGGAACAAACCAGATACCCCAGCCGCAAGCCCGGTGCGAACGTCTTTGAGAACGATGACTGATAGATCCAGGAGGTGCGCTCAACATAGGCACATACCGGTGTGCGGTCACAGGTATCGTAGGCCAGGTCACGATAAGGATCGTCCTCAAACAATACGCAGTTCAACGCATCAGCCCGTTCTGCCAGCGCAAGCCGCTCAGCTTCGCTGTAACAGTGACCGGTCGGATTTTGAAACGTGGGAATGGTATACAGCATCTGAACGGGATGACTGGTGTGCAGCGCGCTTAAATCCTGTGCGTTGTAAGTAATGTATTGAGCGCCGAACAACGAAAAAACCTGTAGTGCAGCCAGATAGCTCGGCGCTTCCACGGCGACTGACGTGCCCTGATCAATCATCAGCTTGGCGACCAGATCAATACCCTGTTGTGATCCTGACAACACGAGTACCTGTTCGGGCTTTACCTGCAAACCTCTCATTTTCAGATCATCTGCAATTCGCACTCGCAATTCACTTTCACCCTCTGACGCGCCGTACTGCAATACTTCTTTTGATACGCCGCTGATATCCAGGTCAGGGAAACTGTCACTGGCAGGGAGCCCACCGGCAAAAGAAATTATCCCCGGCCGGTTGATCGATTTGAGTAACTCACGTATCGGTGATGCCGAGAGTCTTTCTGTGCGTCTGGAAAGCTGCATCGGATGCCTCCATTTAGGTCAATATTGTTGACATATTGACAGTGTGCGACGAGACACCTAGTGTGTCAACATGATTGACCGAAATAAAAACACCGGTTTCTCCGATGATCGCGCCGCCGACTTACACGAGGCTATGGAACTGTTGTTTTTTTCCTACCGTGCCTTCACCGCCGGGCCCGATCGCATACTGGAGAAGCGTGGCCTCAATCGGGTGCACCATCGCATTCTGTACTTTGTTGCGCGTCAGCCGGGATTGTCGGTCAACGACCTGCTGTCCGTGCTCGATGTGAGTAAACAGGCTTTGCATATCCCGCTTCGACAGCTCGTCGGCATGAAACTCGTGCAAAACGACAAATCCAAACTCGACGGCAGAGTGCGCGAACTACGCCTGACCGCCGCCGGTCGCAGACTGGAATCGAGGCTGACCGGCACTCAGCAGTTACAACTGGAAAGCGTGTTTGCCGATGCCGGATCCGAAGCCGAACAAGGCTGGCGAAAAACCATGCAGCTACTCGCGCAGGACTGACGCCGAAACCCGCACATCGACCAGAGGTGGTAAGCTAGCCGCATGAAGGACTTTGATGCACTGAGAACTGTTCTCGAACTCGAGAAAATCGAAGACAACCTGTACCGCGGGTTGAGTTATCGCACACCATGGGGCCGTGTGTTCGGCGGCCAGGTGCTGGCACAGTCGATCCATGCCGCGCAACTGACGACGCCGGATGATCGGCTTCTGCATTCAATGCATGCTTACTTTCTATTGGCGGGAGACATCGATCTACCCATTGTCTACGACGTAGAAAGAGTCAGGGACGGCGGCAGCTATACAACCAGACGCGTTAAGGCTATCCAGAAGGGGCGTCCAATCTTCACCATGGAAGCATCGTTTCAAAAACCCGAAGGCGGGTTCAGCCATCGAGAGAGAATGCCCGATGTACCTCCCCCTGAAGGATTAAAAAGCGACCGCGAAATCGGTGACGAACTTAAAGAACAAGCACCGGAAATTTATCGCGTTACCCGACTTGAACGACCGATAGAGTGTCGCCCCACCGACGGCGCTGCGCTCTACACAGGCAATAATGTGCAGGCTCGCCAGCACATATGGATCAAAGCGCTGGGCACTTTACCAGACAGTGACCGTATGCATCAGGTCGCACTTGCCTATGTATCCGACTACAACCTGCTGGCAACTGCTCTGCTTCCGCATCGACTCGAACTGGAAGGCGCTAAGCCTTTTCTAGCCAGCCTGGATCACGCCATGTGGTTTCATCAACCCTTTCGAATGGACGACTGGATGCTCTACAGCATCGAGAGTCCGAGCGCCGGGTCGGCCAGAGGCTTTTCCAGAGGCAGTCTGTTCACGCGCGACGGAACACTTGTCGCATCCGTTGCACAGGAAGGATTGATTCGTATCAGTCGGTAATTGCCAAACCCCGTGCTATTCAACCGATCTGCTGACTTGAAGTCAGTCACCGCTACAACAAATACCCCCGCAGGATAACCGGCAATTATGTTAAGAATCGATATAATTTCAGATGTCGTTTGCCCCTGGTGTGTCATCGGTTACAAGCAGTTGGAAGCAGCACTAATCCATGAAGGCTGCGCCGCGGATATCCACTGGCAGCCGTTTGAGTTAAACCCTGATCTGGACACCGACGGCGAGGAACTTCGTAGTCACCTGGTTAGAAAGTACAACCTCTCTGAAGCTGATGCACTCGGCTCAGAGCAACGCATCGCGGCGGCCGGTCAGGAACTCGGCTTTCCATTCAGGTTTTACGAAGGCATGCGTATCGTTAACACCTTTAACGCCCATCAACTTATTCACTGGGCTGCGATCCACCAGCGGCAGCACGAGCTGAACATTACTCTTTTTCATTGCCACTTTAATCGCCAGCGTGACATCAGCGATACAGAAGTTCTGGCCAATGCCTGTGTAGAAGCGGGCCTGCCATTCGAAGAAGCTCACGAGGTGCTTGAGCATCAAGTTTATGCAGATGCGGTACGACAAAGACAACGCATGTCAATTGCCAACGGGATCCAGGGTGTCCCGGCCATGATATTCAATCAGGCCGACCTGCATGTTGGTGCAATGGGAACTGAAGCCTATCAGCAGGTCATCCAGCAGCATCTATAAACACTATCAAAAACACCCTGCTGAGGGTGGATTATCAAATACTGTGCTCAACACACAGAAAGCACGCAAAGCCTCACGCAATACGGAGGCCTGTTTGGGTAGTGTCATACTCACTGACTACCTTGCGTTTATACACAGACTTTTGAATATTCGTTTAGAAAGATGAACCTCAAAACGTAAACATCTGGCCCACCGCCGCAGAATAGACCGGACTGACTTCGTCGGCATCGAACGGGAAAGCCACATCCATTCGAATCACAGCACGACCCAGCAAGGCGGTACTGCCGAGCCTGACACCTACTCCACCGGATCGCCTGGTACGATCAGTTTCCGGCGCCATCCATCCTGTATCAAAAAAGCTGACCAGCCCCACATCCAAAAACCCCAGTTTCCTTTGCAGGTCATAGCGTTGTTCAACATTTAAACGCAGCATTCGATTGCCGGACAGCAAGCTGTTTGCATACCCTCTCAGCCCATTGGATTCTCCCAACGTGTACTGCGTCGGCAGGATACGATCCTGATCGGCATAACGATAATCCAGCCGCATCGCCAATGTTGATCTCTGTGAGAATCGTGTATAGAGCTTTAATCCAACAGAGGTGTTCGTCGAGGGTTTGTCTTCGATGACTTCTGTAGAAAAGCTTGCAGCAAGTTTACCAAAGGTGTTCTGTTTTAACTCTGTGCTTGCCACAAAGCTGCCGGAGACAACCGGCCTCACAGTTGATCTGCCCGATGACTCTCTTTTTACGCGGGCACCAAAGCGCAGTTCCCGAACCACCCCGAATTGTAAGTCCTGCACAAATCGAAGCGTGTCCAGACTGGTTACCTTGCGATGCTGAGTTGTCTTTTCCCGGCTCAGCAACGCACTCAACAGAATTTGCGAATTATCCTGCGGCTGCTCAATTGAATCTGCCTGACTGCCACGTACATCATCGTAATCATAATTTCCAAAACGCAGATGAATACCTCGAGTAGAAACGGTGGGCCCCGGACTGCGCCAGCGGTAGGTGGCGCCAAACACGGTGCGTTGCTCAGGCACTTGCACCACTGAAAGCCCGCCTTCATAGTAGTCTATGTCCTGTCCAACACTCTCAACCTGTGCGGTCCACTGACTTCGGTCAGTTCGATATTTCACCGGTCTGGAAAACTGAAGCTGTAAAAACTCCCCTTCTTCGGTAGCGCCTACCCGATAGAGCGCAGTTTGTTGTGCTTTCAGCCAATGTAAGTCGCGATAGCTGAACACACCCCGTATTTCATCTGCTGTGTTGCGACGCAGACTTAACGAGGCACTGTCTCCGGAGCCCAGTAAATTGCGCTCTCCAATGGTGAAACCGACCTCACCGACTCCACCCAGAAACGATCCGTTCGCACCGGCGATTATAGAAAAACGATCCCGGGTTGAAACCTCCAAAGTACCATCATCAACCAGTCTCACGGACACCGATGCAAAAATATTCAACCGCCTGAGATTTCTTTCGAGTTCGGCAACTTCATCCGGGTGCAATACGTCCCCCGGGCTGACGTTAAGCTCCCTAAGGATCGTATTCTGACGGGTGGTACGGTGAAACCGATTAACTAAACGATACACCGGATTCCCTGCCGCCTCGGGTGCGGCGTATATATTGACCCGGTTCACAACCAGAGATTTCACTTCGATACCACCGGATTCCGCCAGTATCGCCCCTGCAGGCAGGAATAGCAGCGCTAAAATCAGCACTACCCGTCTGGCGCGGGCGATGAAGCCATTTAATAGAGTCACATTGTTCGCCCCACGGTTACTGCGGTACGCCAGGTAATACCAATCGTATCGACCAACTTACCCATCCATCGAGTATT
Source organism: Chromatiales bacterium (assembly GCA_020631335.1). Taxonomy (GTDB): domain Bacteria; phylum Pseudomonadota; class Gammaproteobacteria; order Granulosicoccales; family Granulosicoccaceae. Next base: position 18,863 of record JAHDHK010000044.1, on the reverse strand, counting down.
AACCTCACGAACGATAGTTCAGGGCATCAAGTATCGGATCCACACTGCCGCCACATTCAGGATAGAGGTCGGAAATGTGCGTCCAGAGAATGCAGTTTTCTTTGTGAATGCCTGAACCGGAACACGAAATCGCCTCAAGGTCCGACGAGAGAGTAACGGTACTTCACAGCTATGCACGAGGAATTCCTGTCAACCGGTGGTACGCTTTGATGGCGCAACTTATCAATGCGAGCCAATGCACAGTGTGCTTTGCCCGGCAACTGGCCGGGTGGTTAATCTATCTGGTATTCATTGCAGCCTCTCTACTGGGTGGGACAATTACCGTTGCTCATGCACAAAGCGGCACTTCACAAGACGCTGAAGCCCTGCTTGAGATGGCCTGGCAATTTGAAAGCCGTGCTGATTACAGCGGGGCAAGTGATACCTACAGAAAGTATTTGCTCTTACGACCACCTAAAAGTGCCGCAAAGCGCAATGCTCGTTTAAAGCTTCCGGTATTGCAGGAAGCGGCATTGTACGGACCAAGCGCCGAGCTCGATCTGTTTCTTTCAGCGCTGAATTCCCGCGCTGCGGGTGATACCACCAGTGCACTCGCTTTGCTTGATCGGATTACTACAAATTACCCGGTGAGCCATTATTACGATGACGCGCTTTATCTAAAGGCCTACATCGAACTGATGGACAACTATGACTTCAACCGCGCGCACAATACGCTGCAGTCTCTGCGGTTTGCAGACCCTAAAAGCCGCTACTACGACACTGCCTTATACGCAGAAGCAATTGCTCAGGAGCAGTTGGGTAACCGACATTTGTCAATCAGCAAACTGAAAGAACTGCGTGAACGACATTCGATTCTGTCAGTTGCCGGCCTTCACTTTCCCAGAGACACTTTTACCTCGCGCTTATGGTTTGATCGCGCCAGCGATCGTTTGCAATACCTCGAGCAGTATCCTAATCAGGCGAGCAGCCTGGTGAGCATGAGACCTCATGGTGAAAACGGATACCAGTGGCGTGCAGTCGTATCGGTCAACAGCAACGACATGATACTGCTGCTGAATCAGAGCCTGGTAACCAAAGGCACTAAAACGGTCAGCGGCCAGGGTAAAACCATAGACACCACAGACACTAATGCTTTCGCCGGTATTGTCGAAGGTGAACCCGACTCATGGGTGCGGATTACGCTGGCAGAAAACAATCTGCGGGGTATGATATCGGCTTACGGGGAGCGAATTCGACTGGTTCCCACAGAAACCGGCGGTTCACTCAGCGAAATCAATCCGCTGTTGCTAGGCGACATCGATGGTTACATCTCTGATGAGCCTGACCATGTGCTGTACCCACCAACCGAAAAGACAGCGTTCGACGACTACCTGCGAAACATCCGGGTTGCAGATAGCATCAACTTCGAAGAAGGCACGGTGGGTTTAACCGCCTCTATCGGTGTCGTTATTGACAGCAAGTTCAATGCTTATCACGGGGGACGCGGCGCTGAAGAAGCCAAGTCTATCCTGAACACGGTTGATGGCATCTTCCGTGAGCAATTCGGGCTGGCATTACATTTAGATACGATTATCGTTATCGACTCTGCCGACGATCCGATGAATCTCGGTAGTGTCACCATGGAAACGATGATGCGCAACTTCAGCAGCTATCGTAAAACGAGTGCTGATCTCGGGCTGGACATTAGTATGGCCACACTGTTTTCGGGCAACAAAAACAGCGACTCTGCACTGGGACTGGCGTGGATAGGGTCTGCTTGCAGAACGGACGGCTACGATGTCAGTGTGGTATCTCCCTATCGACTGGCTGACCTGCTGTCCACGCACGAGATAGGTCACACACTGGGCGCACAACACGACTCTGACACCTCCTGTGCCGGCAACTCCAGTCATATCATGTGGCCGTACCTCTCGAGCAGCACAAAAAAAGAGTTCTCCGGTTGTAGCAAAGACTCTGTCAGACAAATGCTGGTGAACGGCAACTGCTTTATAGAAACACTTGATATCAGCGTTAATCTGGTCGTCAGTGAAAGCTATATTGAGGCCGCTGTCGTCAACAACGACATCTCTCGCAACAGCGGAGCCTCATCACTTACCATCACCAGCCCGGGCTTACAAAGCGTGAAGAATGTTCCATCCAACTGCGAATATTCCAGCTTAAATCTGGTCTGTCAGATCGGAGCGCTCCCACCGGGCGGCACTGCCAACATCGAACTCGAACTGCAAACAAATCTGGCCGACGATGACATGGTGACCGCCATTGCGAAACCAATCGGCTATATGGACAGTGAGCCGGACAACAACAGCGTCACCGGTGACAAATTCGGAAATCTGCACACAGTCACCGGCTCATCTATCAACAGCGATCCGGGCTCTCCGGACGGAGCCAGGTCATCATCCGGCGAGGCTTCAGCCGGCAGCAGCGACTGGCAGACTTTGTTCGCCCTGTTTTGGCTGCTGTTGCTCTCGACAGTGTATCGTGCGCGTAAACCGGTACACAAAACAGCGCACCTGTTGAATCGCTGACCCGTTGGCAAGTGCAATGGCTGCAGGCGCAATTGTCGGCGGCTGCCTGCAAGGTGCAAGGGTTACTGCGACGTTTTATACCCTTGCTGTTTTAGATTCCTTGCCATTGCATGTGCGTGGCACCAGCGCTGTCTATCTTTCTTCACTGCCTGATTAGAAGCTCAGCCAGTTCGATAAAATCACTTGCGTGCAATTCGTTCTGTGGCCGTGGTGACACATCTTTCAACGCATCGCGGCCATTCTCATAAGGCCTTTCGATGTACGCAGTTCGCAGCCCACAGGCTTTTGCCGCAGCGAGATCATCGTGATGTGCTGCCACCAGCATCACCTGATCAGGTGCAACGTCAAAAACAGAAGCCACTCCCAGATACGTATCCTTGTGAGGCTTATAGGCCCTGAATACTTCGGCCGAGAGGATCAGATCCCACGGTATTCCAGCATTTTTTGCCATATCGGCCAACAGAGACAGGTTGCCATTGCTTAGTGTGCACACCGTATAGTGTTGACGCAGTAAGTGAAGCCCTTCAATAACATCCGGCCATGGTGTCAGGCGGTGCCATGCGAGATTAAGATGGACGCGTTGAGATTCATCAAGATCAACTGCATATCGGGCAATGACATCGTCAAGTATCATTCGATGCAAATCATCAATTCGAGTCCAGCCAAGCTCACCTGACATCACCCGTGCCATGGCAGGTTTATAGCCAGACCGCCATGCGGTAGCGAACCCGGCAGCATCCACCCCGGGACACATTGATTTCACCTCTTCCACTAAAGATCCGTGCCAGTCGACTACGGTACCGAATACATCAAAGGCAAGTACTTTTAATTCAGATGCCACGTTCAGTCTGCTTATTCAATAGGCTTATTGTTTACAACAAGCGGTAAATTTCTACAACAACAGGAAGCACTCTGCATAATGGTGTACAGCCGGTGCAGGACTTTCCCAGTTATCTGATGATCCGGGGTGATCTAGTTTTTGGTGATAGGATCACGCCCGCAACTGATCGCATGATCAAGATAATCGATTCGATCCTGCCCCCAGAAAACCTCACCGCGATATACATAGGAAGGCACACCGACAACGTCCAGTTCGTTTGCCTCCTGCGCATTGGCACTTCTGATGTCAGCCATCGACTCATCCTTTGATGCAGCCACTATTGACTGACCATCATGACCGGCTTTATCCAGTAATTCTGCAAGCAGGGATTCATCGGCAATCTGACGGTCCTGTGCCCATAGCGCTTCGCCCACACTGAAAAGAAACGGACCGGGATCTTTATCCTGCTGTACAAGCACCGCACAACATAAATCCGCCCGCTCCGGGTTAGTCGGGAAACTGTCGGGTTGTATAATTACCTCCAGACCCCGGAATTCAGCCACTCGCTGTAACTCGATCAGCCGGTATCGCTGTCGCATCGGTGGTCGTTGAGGCGGCGCCACTGCACCGGACACCTTCCAGACTTCCATTAGATTTACCGGCTTATAGTTAATCGCTTTATTGTGTTTCTTCGCTACATCAACGAATGCATTGTGCCCAAACCATGTAAAAGGGGAATGACAAGTAAAGTAGTAATCAATGGTGCCAGACATAGTAACCTCCGCAATAGCCTACTATGATCTATTCGCCCGAAGATTAATGCAAGCCTGCGCATCTGTAACGGCTCAACCAGCGTGTGAACAGCCGCTATAAGTTGATGGATACAACTAAATCGAGAAACCACCCAGCTTGGTTTCTAGATACTCCAACAGTCCTTCGCGTGCGCCTTCACGTCCAAGTCCGCTGTGATTCATACCACCGAATGGTGCAGAGGCACTGGTAGGATTGATATCGTTAATGCCGATTATCCCAAAGCGCAGTTGTTCGAAAGCTCGCATCGCAGTAGAGAGGTTATTGGTATACACATACGCTGCCAGCCCGTAATGAGTATCGTTGGCCATCGCTATTACATCGTCTTCATCATCAAAGACCACCACCGGTGCTACCGGACCAAAGGTCTCTTCACGGTAGATAAGCATATCCTCACGTACCCCGGTTAACACAGTGGGTGCATAGAAATGTCCCTGTGCCAGATTGCCATCGGTTAACGGCTGACCACCACAAACGATCTCAGCGCCTTTGTCCCGGGCATCTGCCACTTGTTTATCGACTTTGTGCAGCGCCGCTTCATTCACCAGTGGACCTATAGCTATGCCTTCTCCTCTGCCATCACCGGCTTTCATTTTACTGACACGTGATGCGAGTGTTTCGACAAACTCAGTAGCGATATTGCGATGAACAAAAATGCGATTGGGACAGATACATGCCTGCCCGGTATTTAAAAACTTCACCAATGCCGCACCCTTTGCAGCGTGTACCGGATCGGCATCAGGGTAAACAATAAAAGGCGCATGTCCGCCAAGCTCCATTGATACACGCTTTAACGATGGCGCCGCTTCAGCCGAAAGCTTTCTTCCAACAGGAGTAGAGCCGGTAAAGGTCAGCTTTTTTATTCTTTCATCTTCGCAGAATACTTTCCCGACCGGGGCGGGGCTGGCAGTGGTCACCAGATTAATAACACCGGCAGGCACCCCTGCCTCTTCCAGTATACGAAACACTTCAACTGCACACAGAGGTGTTGCCTCGGCCGGCTTCAACACGACTGTGCAACCGGCAGCAAGCGCCGGTGCAACTTTGCGGGTGATCATGGACACCGGATAATTCCACGGTGTGATTGCGGCAACAACGCCCACCGGATGATGGTGCACTATAAAGCGCTGATCACCCCGTGCGGACGGGATAGATTCACCGTACATCCGTTTTGCTTCTTCGGCAAACCACAACAGAAAGTCCGCCGCATACTGCACTTCATTGGTGGCTGCACGCAGCGGCTTTCCCTGCTCACGCGTCATTAGATCTGCAAGCTCTGCTTTGCGTGCAAGCATCAGTTCCCATGCCCGGTACAAAATTGCCGAGCGATGGTGACAGGTAGTTACAGACCAGCTGGCAAATGCGGCATGAGCAGCGTCTACAGCAGACAGTGCTTCATCCGCCGTCCCGTCAGATACCAGTGCCAATTGCTCACCATTGGCCGGATTTACCACTGGAAAGCCGGCATGAGTGGAGAGCCACTCACCGTTAATCAGCATCGGGGCAATGGTTGAATCAGCGGACATGTTTTTTACGCTCTGGAATACGGGCGTAAATAGTACACGAGCCATCAAAAGATGGCTCGTGGTGAGGCTTCGAACAGCAGAAAGACCTGTTAGCTTCTCAGCTTTTGTCCCTCTGGATCAAACGGCGGTTTACCAAGCAGCCGCGCGTGATGCGGCAGCCCTAACACGGCAACATCGAATTCTGCTCCGCTTTCAACATATTCTGTTTTGATAAAACACAGCGCCAGCGACTGCTCTACCGTATGACCGAAAGCGCCTGAGCTCACTCGCCCCACCGGTGTGCCGTCTTTGGTGAAAATCGGCTCCCCCCCGTGTGCGTCTGCATTGGTGACGTCAATTGACAACATTACCAACTTCTCGCGGGGCTGCTTTTCGCTCAGTCCGGCCCAGACCTCCTTACCCAGAAACTCCGGTTTGTCCATTTTTATCAGCCGCTCCAGTCCAACCTCATGTGGCCAGTATTCAGGCGAGTATTCACGCCCCCAGGAACCATAGCCTTTTTCAAGCCGGAGACTCAGCAGTGACCTGCCGCCCAGCAACCGCAGGTTATAGTCCAGTCCCTGCGCGGTAAGCGCGTCGAACAAGGCAACCTGATGTTCGGTCGGGACGTAGATTTCCCATCCCAGATCACCGGTAAAAGATACCCGCATTGCCAGCGCATCAATGCCGGCAACCGACAATTGCTGAGAACGCATAAATTTCCATGCATCGTTGCTGAGATCTGCGTTGGTCATGCGTTGCAGCATTTCACGCGAATTGGGTCCGGCAATACTGAATCCACACCAGTCATCGGTGCGCGATTCGATAGACATACTGTCCGGCATCGGCACCGTCTGCCAGAAGCGCTGGTGGTATCGCTCAGCCATACCGGAACCGAACATCCAGAAATGCTCTTCATCGAGTTTGGTGATGGTGAAGTCGCCGGCGATTCCACCGCGTACGCCCAGCATCGGTGTCAGGCAGGACCGACCGACCTCTGTGGGAACATTATTGGCAACCAGCTTGCTCAGCCACTCGTAGCTGCCGGCTCCTTTGATTTCATACTTTGCATAGTTGGATACATCGAGCATTCCAACGGATGAACGCAGCGCCAGACACTCATCCCTGACCGCATCAAACCATGGCTTTCGCTCGAAACCATAGTCCTCTTCGGCTTTGGTGTCGCCGGTGGCAAACCACAGCGGATGTTCCCAGCCATAGTTAAGGCCGAACACCGCCCCCATGGCTTTTTGCTTTTCATACACCGGCCTGGTTTTCATCGGGCGGCCGGCTTCACGTTCCTCGTACGGAAAGTGAATTTTAAAACGATTCGCGTAGCAATCGAGTGCCCTCGCTCGCGTATACTTTTTGTTCGGCCAGGTGCCGAATCGAGCCAGATCCCACGGAAACAGATCGAGCTCAGGCTCCCCTTCGACAATCCATTGCGCCGCCAGCAGACCCAGCCCGCCGGATTGACTGAACCCCGGGATGATGCCGTTACAGCAGAAATAGTTTTTCAGCTCCGGCACCGGACCGAACAATGCCGCGCTGTCCGGCGACCAGATCATCGGCCCGTTAATAACGCGTTTAACACCGGCCGAGGCAAGTGCCGGTATCCGGTCGCAGGCACTTTCGAGATTGTCGGAAATACGGTCCAGATCATCCGGCAGCAGCTCATGTCCGAAATCAAGCGGGGTGCCGTCTTCTGCCCAGAATCTACCGTCCTTCTCATACGCACCGACCAGCAGGCCGTTGCCTTCCTGACGAAGATAGAATTCAGCATCTCTATCAGCGATAGAAGGCAGCCGCCGACCCGCTTCGACAATCTCGGGTATATCTTCGGTCACAAAGTACTGATGCTCCATCGGAATCAGCGGCAGTTCAAGACCGGCCAGCCTGGCGACTTCTCTGCCCCACAGACCCGCCGCGTTAATCAGTACTTCGGTGTGGATAGTCGCCTCAGGCGTCACCACATCCCAGGTGCCATCGGCACGCTGATTGGTTTCAATGACCGGCGTAAAGCGGTGTATTTCTGCCCCGTTATTGCGTGCCCCCTTGGCATAGGCATGGGTGACGCCCGAGGGATCAACATTGCCACCGTCGGGTTCAAACATCGCACAGCGAATGCCGTCAGTATTCAGCAGCGGGTGCAGATCAACCGCTTCCTGCAAAGAGATTTCGTGAAACTCAACGTCGAAGTACTTCGCTTTGGCTGCCTGCATACGCAGCTGGTGTTCGCGATCTTTGGTCTGCGCCATGTAGATCGAACCCGGCTGGAATATCCCGCATCCCTGCCCTGTTTCGGCCTCAAGCTCCTTGTAGATTTTAATGGTGTAGTACTGCAGCTTGGAGATGTTGTTATTGTCGTGCAGCCCATGGATGCCTGCCGCCGCATGCCAGGTAGAACCGGAAGTCAGTTCATCCCGCTCGAGCAGCATGACATCAGTCCAGCCCAGTTTGGTCAGATGGTACAAAATGCTGCAGCCCACCAGGCCGCCACCAATCACTACCGCACGAGTTTCTGTTTTCATTGTTTTTCCTTCACCATTTCCATAGCCTTGCCTCACAGACGCAAAGCAGCCTGCCAGCAGGGCCACATGTACAGGCGAAATAAATAGGCTGCCGGCGAATGGCAGCGCATACCTGTAAGTGAATTCTGCTACACGGGGAAACCGCAAAAAAGGCCTACGGCGACCAACCTTGTGGTGAAACCGCATTCCGCTGCACCTGCCCTGTTTGTTTTAAGACAAACTCGCTGGAAACTCCAGTGGCACAGACCACCCGGATAGGTGGTAAACCCGAGTCAGCGGTTGGCGGACAAACTGTAATTGATGAGACCGATTGTCGAGGCATCGTGTTCGCCCGCAGAGCCGGATTCAAGCTCGGCCAGAATATTCGATGCCAGTGCCTTGCCTAGCTCCACCCCCCACTGATCAAAGGAGTTAAGCCCCCAGATTTTGCCCTGCACAAACACTTTGTGTTCGTACATGGCGATCAATGCACCCAGTGTAAAGGGATCGAGCTGTTCGAATATCAGCGTGTTGGTCGGACGATTGCCTGAAAACACTTTGTGGCGGGCAAGCACCGGAATTTTTCCCGAATCGACTTTTGCAGCAGTTAGCTCAGCTTCGGCTTCGGCAAGCGTTTTACCTCTCATCAGTGCTTCTGTTTGCGCAATACAATTTGCCAGTAACATCTGCTGGTGGCGACCGCGCGGGTTCTGCGACTTTGCAGCCACAATAAAATCAGCAGTGATCAGCTCGGTGCCCTGGTGCAACAATTGGAAAAAGGCATGCTGCCCGTTTGTGCCCGGCTCTCCCCAGATCACCGGTCCGGAGCTTACCTGGCAATCGCTGCCGTCTATTTGCACTGCCTTGCCGTTGCTTTCCATGTCGAGCTGCTGAAGATAGGCGGCAAAGCGATGCAGGTATTGATCGTACGGTGCAATCACGTGCGATCGAACTCCAAAGAAATTCCCGTACCATACCCCCAGCAACGCCAGAATGACTGGCAGATTCTGCGTATATTCTTCTTCTATAAAGTGTCGGTCCATCTCATGTGCACCGGCAAGCAGGTTATCGAACTGCTCGTTACCAATGGATAAGCGAATAGACAGGCCAATGCTGGACCACAATGAATAGCGCCCACCAACCCAGTCCCAGAATCGAAACATGTTGTCGGTATCGATGCCAAACTCGGATACGGCTTCGCTATTCGTGGAAACAGCGACAAAATGCCGGGCGATGTTATCTTCATTACCACCGTTGTCTAAAAACCATTGTCGCGCAGTGTGCGCGTTGGTCAGTGTTTCCTGAGTGGTGAAGGTTTTTGATGCAACAATAAACAGTGTTGATTCAATATCGATGACTTTAAGCACTTCACTGATATGAGTACCGTCGACATTACTGACGAAGTGAAAATTCAAGTCGCGTTGTTGCCAGGGCTTTAACGCTTCACACACCATCAACGGGCCCAGATCAGACCCGCCAATACCTATGTTAACAATATGCTTTATCGCTTTACCGCTGTACCCCTTCCATTCACCATTGCGCACACGATCAGTGAAAGCAGCGGTCTGTTCCGCCACAGCGTGCACCTGCGCTACCACATCAACGCCATCTACACTGAGCGAGGCGTCCGCGGGCAACCGAAGCGCGGTATGTAACACAGACCGGTCTTCAGTGGTATTGATTCGATCACCGCGAAACATTCGCTGTGCTTCACCACGAATATCAGCGCTTTCAGCCAGCGCTGCCAACAGCTGCATCGTGGTGTCGTTGATTCTGTTTTTGGAGAAATCGAGCAGAATGCCACAGGCCTGCGTCGAAAACCTTTCGAACCGCCCTGGGTCAGCGGCAAACAATTCACGCATGTGCTGCGTTGCAAATTCACGCTGATGTGACTCCAGCGCAAGCCACTCATTTGGATGGGCACTCATGCAATATTCTCCGGTTGCAGCCAGACAACTCGATTTTGGCAGAGTACCGATGCGACGGTAACCCTCTGGTTACCGTCGCTTCACACTACTGCTCGTTGTTCAGCTTCCAAATGTCGCGATTATAATCTGCAATGGTCCTGTCAGATGAAAATTTACCGCTTTTTGCAGTATTGAGGATACTCATGGTGGTCCAGCGCTCTTCATCGCGGTAGGCGTCAGCAGCAAGCTGTTGCGCATCGACAAACGAACGGAAGTCGGCTGCCACCATCCACGGGTCATGCGGATTGCGAATGCTTTGAATGACCGAATCGAATATTCCACTCTCGAACTGATTAAAGAATCCGCTCTCGAGCAGCGCCATCACCTGCTCGAACCCTTCATCGGCGGCAATGATGGCATTGGGATCATAGTGGAGCCGTTGCGCTTCAACCTCCGCTGCAGTCAGACCGAACAAAAAGAAATTCTCATCACCGACTTCTTCGCGAATTTCTATGTTTGCACCATCGAGCGTACCAATCGTCACTGCACCATTCATCATGAATTTCATGTTGCCGGTACCGGAAGCCTCTTTGCCGGCCGTTGATATCTGCTCCGACAGATCCGTGCCCGCACAGATGACCTCCATTGCAGACACGCGGTAGTTAGGCAAAAAGGCTAACTTGAGCCGGTTACCCACATCGGGGTCAGTGTTTACTACTTTGGCTACATTATTGGTCAGTTTAATTATTTGCTTGGCCATGTAGTAACCTGGAGCTGCTTTACCACCGAGCAAAACACTACGCGGTGTCCAGTCACCGGTGTCACTATTCTTTATCCGGTTGTATAAATGAACCACATGCAGCACATTCAACAACTGCCGCTTGTACTCGTGGATTCTTTTCACCTGAACATCGAACATGCTTTCAATGTCAAACTGCACACCGCAATCCTGCTCTACCATCGCAGCCAGCTTACGTTTGTTGGCAAATTTCACCTGCCGCCATTCACTGCGCAGTTTTTTGTCGGTGACATGACTTTCCAGCTTAGTGAGGTCTGAAAGACTGGTTACCCATGAACTGCCAATGGTGTTATCAAGCAGTTGTTTCAACTCGGGGTTACAGGCTGCCAGCCAGCGCCGCGGCGTGACGCCATTGGTTTTGTTATTGAATTTCTCGGGCCACAACGCATTGAATTCTGAAAACAGCCCCTGCTTCAGCAAGTCTGTGTGCAATGCGGCGACACCATTCACTGAAAAGCTGCCGACAATCGCAAGATACGCCATACGCACCTGCGGGTCGGGGCCCTCTTCTATGATTGACATACGACGTTGTCGTTCAGTATCGCCGGGCCACTTCATGGACACTTCCTGCAGGAAGCGCGCGTTAATTTCAAAAATAATATCGATCAGGCGGGGAAGTAACTGTCGGAACAACCCTACTGACCAGCGCTCAAGCGCCTCAGGTAACAACGTATGGTTGGTATAGGCCATCGTTTCAGTAGTAATTTCCCACGCTCTGTTCCAGCCGAGATGGTATTTATCCATCAACAAGCGCATTAACTCGGCAACTGCCACACTCGGGTGAGTATCGTTTAGCTGAAAACAATTTTTTGCAGGAAACTGATCGAAATTGGCCCCGTGTTTCTCAACCCATTGAGCCAGCACATCCTGCAAGCTCGCAGAAGCCAAAAAGTACTGCTGTCGAAGGCGCAGTTCTTTTCCGTTCTCGCTGCTGTCGTTCGGGTAAAGCACCATGGATATGTGCTCAGCTTCGTTTTTGGAAGCGACTGACTCGGTGTATCTGCCGGCATTAAATTCGCCGAGCTCGAACTCATCTGATGCTGCAGCGCGCCACAGTCGTAATGTGTTTACCGTATTATTCTCAAAACCTGGAATAGGTGTATCGTGCGGTACTGCCAGCACGGTTTCCGTGTCCACCCATCGCACCTGAGTGGCGCCTTCCGCATTGACGTAAAACTCGCTGCGCCCGCCAAACCTGACCTTGCGAGTCTCCTGCGGTCTTTTGATTTCCCACACATAGCCATCGCGCAGCCAGTGATCAGGTTCTTCAACCTGCGCGCCTTCATGGATTTCCTGACGGAACATACCGTATTCATAGCGAATACCGTAACCGACCACTGGTAAATCCAGCGTCGCGCAACTGTCGAGAAAGCACGCTGCCAGCCTGCCGAGACCACCGTTACCCAGACCGGCGTCCAGCTCCTGCTCTTCCAGGGCCTCAATCTCAAGTCCGTACGCGTGCAATGCCTCACGGATGGAGGATTCTAAATCCAGATTCAGCACTGCATTGCCCAGCGCCCGCCCCATCAGAAATTCGAGCGAAAGATAGTAGGCACGCTTGCACTGTTGATCGGCATGTCGCTGGCGGGTCGATGTCCATCGCTCCATCAGGCGATCGCGTACGGCCAGCGCCAGTGCTTCGTATTGATCCCGCGCGTCGAGTTCTTCGGCAGTGCAACCCAGCGTGTGGACCAGATGACGCCTGAAGTCCTGATCAATCGCCTGTCCATCCATGGCCAGGGGGGCAAGTGGTTTTATGTTACTCATGTTTCGTTGCTCTTGGACTGTTTGTTCACTTCATCAGCCGCACAGACCAATGGTTTGTACACCGATACCGAACTCGCGTAAGCGATAAATTTTGTGTCATCAGATGAAACTGGCGACGTTTCGGCAGTATGGAACACACACTGCCAGCGATTTCCAGACGCCAGACCCGGCAATGTAAATTCAACATCAACCCGACTGGCATTAAAAACTGTGCAGAGATTGTCCTGCTTTCTCGCATCGGTCAGTAAAACACCGACGCATCTGGCGTGGGACTCACTCCACTGCGACTCCTGCATTTGCTCTCCGCAAGGGCTGATCCACCTGATTTGCAGGTCATCTTCGCCATCATCTGACGAGTGAACATACTTTCTCAGACGCAACAGTGATTCGGTATTGCGCAACGCAATCAGCTCACGCACAAAGGCGAGAAACTGCTCCTGATGGGTAGTTAGCGACCAGTTGAGCCAATTTATTTCATTGTCCTGGCAATAGGCGTTGTTATTTCCTGCCTGAGATCGGCCAAGTTCATCACCAGCGAGCAGAAGCGGGGTCCCCTGAGACAGAAACAGGGTAGCCAGCAAATTGCGGCGCTGCTGATCCCGCATCGCATTAATTGCCTTACTGTCAGTCGGCCCCTCTACCCCGTAGTTATCGCTGTAATTGGCATCGTGGCCGTCTTTACCCTGTTCGCCATTAGGCTCATTGTGTCGTTCGTTATAGCTGACACAATCCATCAGCGTGAAACCATCGTGGGCGGTCACCAGGTTGACACTGGACCACGCGCCCCGGCCACTGTGATCGAACGTGTCACTGGAACCGTGCACGCGTCGGGCAAGCTCGGGCAACATGCTTTCATCACCCCGCCAGAAGCGCCTGATGGTGTCGCGATAGCGATCATTCCACTCTGACCATCCAGCGGGAAACGCACCGAGCTGATAACCGCCCGGTCCGATGTCCCAGGGCTCTGCAATCAATCTGACCCGCGAGAGCACGGGATCCTGACGAACCGCATCCAGAAATCCGCTGCGTTGATCAAATCCGTGCGGCTCGCGCGCCAGCGTGGACGCAAGATCAAACCGAAAACCATCAACATGCATATCGGTGACCCAGTAACGCAGGCTGTCCATGACCAATTGCAACACCCGGGGGTGGTTGATATTCACGGTGTTACCGCAGCCGGTATCGTTGATGTAATAGCGCGGATTATCGTCGACCAGACGATAGTAAGCACGATTGTCTATGCCTCTGAAGCTCAGGCTCGGCCCTCGATGATCGCCCTCACAAGTGTGGTTGTAGACAACATCGAGTATGACCTCGAGGCCGGCATCGTGGAGCTTGCGCACCATGGTTTTTACTTCAGCCAGCCCGCCGTATGAGAAGTATCGATTCTCCGGGGCAAAATAGTTGAGTGTGCTGTAACCCCAGTAGTTGCGTAAGCCTTTATCTACCAGAAACCGATCATCGACAAAAGCATGGATGGGTAGCAGCTCGACACTGGTGACACCAAGCGACTTGATATGCGCAATGGATGCAGGGTCACAAAGACCGGCAAAACACCCGCGGCTTTCTTCAGCGACCGCATTATTGAGCATGGAAAATCCCTTCACATGGGTCTCGTAGTAGATGCAGTCTGCCGGGTGACGGGAAGGGACAACATCATTACCCCAGCTGAAGGCTGGATCGACGACCACCCCTTTAGGCATTGAGCGGGCATTATCACGGCGATCAAAAGACAAATCCTGTTTACCACTGCCGGCGCGATAAGCAAGATGGGTATCAGACCATTTTATCTCCCCTGCCAATTGCTTTGCGTAGGGATCTATCAGTAGCTTATTGGCGTTGAAACGCAGGCCTGCCTCGGGCTCGTAAGCGCCGTGCACCCGATAACCATAAAGATCTCCCGGCCGGCAGTCCGGCACGTAACCATGCCAAACCTGATCTGTACACTCGGGAAGTGTCAGACGGGCTCTCTCATGCCTGCCGGAATGGTCAAAAAGACACAGCTCCACACGTTCGGCATCACCGGAGAACAACGCAAAGTTAACCCCACTGCCATCCCAGGTTGCACCCAGCGTATGATGATATCCGGGCAATAGTTCTATTTTAGAGTCGTTGGACAAATTTGATCTCTGTCACATTTCAGGCGAAAAACGATAAAGTGTATAGGTATCGGTAAACGTAGCCAACCTGATTGATTTCACACTCTATTTTTAACGACTGTTGTGCTGTGACATTAAACAAAGCTGTCAGGGTAATAACAAATCTACCGCTGCACTCGCCAGCACGCTGCAATTGGTTTCGTTGAAACAATTACAACAGTGTCCGCAAAAGCGTGCTGAAGCAGCGCTCTGCGAATTTGTTGTCCGACCGATACAAGTGTGTATGCTGAAGAATGCCACCGACCAGAGTTTACTTTGATAACCAGCGATATCCGGCCTCTGCTACTGTTCCTAGCCGTGCTGCTCCAGACTGCTCGACTCAACGCATCGGCAATCGAACCGGCCAATTGCGTAGACTTCATCAATGAGCAGCCAGGTCATGTTACCTGCGGATTCATTACCCAGCCGGTAGACCACCAGCGCAAAGACGACGGCAGCGTTACCCTGCCTGTACTGATTGCTCGCGCTCATCAGAGCACCCGCGCTAATCGAGCCATACTGATACCCGGTGCCGGCGGGCCGGGCGCTGCCATGGGCTTTGGCTACCGATACCGGCGCGGGGAGTTTCTACAGCCCTACGAAGGATTGCTGGCGGCCGGCTACGACCTGGTAATGCTTGATCAACGGGGTGCAGGACTATCAACCCCGAGACTCACCTGCTTTGAATCGATCGCTGTTTTTAAGCACCTTGTCACCCGCAAACGCAGTATTGACGAAGAAATTTCCCGCTATCATCAATCTGCGGAACAATGCCATACGCGTTTGCGCTCACATCACCTGGAACATTTCGATACCTTACAATCCGCCCGTGACTTTCTGGCAGTGATGAAGTCGCTTAACTACGACTGGTGGGGAACCATTTCAACATCCTTTGCCACTGTCGTCACACAAACCATGCTCGGGCTTAACCCCGATGCTTTCGACAAGGTGGTGCTGGACTCACCTGTACCACTGGATTACCAGAAGCCACTGACTTCCGAAAGCACCTATCAGGCTATTTTGAAAAGCATTGATCGATGCCGGCTGACCAGCCGCTGCCATCAGCGTTACCCGCTTCTCAGGCAGGTGTTTGACCGTCTTATCAGCCGCGCAGCAGACACGCCATACCAGATAAGCATTAACGTGCTGGATGATTCTTTCCGCCAACAAAAAGCAACGCTTGTTGTCAACGATGATACCTTGCTGGCAATTTTTGCGAATGCAATCTACAGCAACGAAGGTATTGCAAGTCTGCCATCAGTCATCAGTGCGATGGATCTGGGTCGAACAAAAGCGCTGCGATATTTTGCCGAGGACTTTTGGTATCAAAGTACCGACGACACCTATGCCGATGGCTTGAATCTGACCGTTCATTGCAAAGAGCGACAGTCGCTTGAAAACGAATATCTCAAAGCTAACCCGGATTACTTCGCATCACTGTCACTGAATACCCGAATGCTGATGAATGCACAGCGCGATCTGTGTGACCGCTGGGGAGTCAGCGCCAATGATCAACTTGAGCAATTCAATAAAATCAGCACACCGACACTGATCTTATCCGGCAGCCTCGATCCGGTAATCAGCACAGATGACATCGGCAATACAATCGACAATTTCTCGATCCCTGTCAGCAGGGCTGAAATAAAGGGGGCCGGACATGCTGTGTGGTATCAAAGCGCCTGTGTCAGAGAAGCGGTAGTTGAGTATTTTAACGATCAGCCTCTAAAGCAGCTCTCTCAGTGCCAGCTCGAAGTACCACCATTCCGATGATTAATCGACTTGTGCCTGCTGCACCTCAAGCACCTCGCCGCCAAGATCATTAACCATGACTTGTAACGCCTGTTGCAATTGATTCAATGCGTTGGCATCAGTGCCTCTGCCGACCAGCGACACCCGAGAGCCTGCCGTTGGATGCTTGCCCGGGTAGCTCCCGAGCTCCAATTGTTGAAAGCGCTTTTGACACTGCGCCAGAGGTGCGGAAAGATCACCCTCGGCCAGATTGCATACCACCGTAACACTGTGTACAGCCGCACCTGAGGTTAATGTCGGCAGTATGTTGCTTAACATTGCCTGCATGATTTTCGGCACCCCGGCCATCACAAAAACATTTTCGATTCTGAAACCCGGTGCAACAGAAACAGGATTATCAATCAGCGTCCCACCCTGCGGCACATTCGCCATGCGCATTCTTGCTTCATTCGCTTCCACACCTCGTTGCGCAAAATATTGCAACAGCCGCTCGACCGCCTGCGGGTGCTGCAATAGAGGTACACCGAAAGCATCAGCCACACACTGCGCCGTTATGTCATCGTGCGTCGGACCAATCCCACCGGTGGTAAACACATACGTATATTGCTGCCGTAATGTATTCAGTGCGGGCACAATGACCGCCGCTTTATCTGTCACGACCCGACACTCGCACAGCCTGACACCAATGCTGCCCAACGCCTTCGCGATGGTTTGCAGATTCATGTCCTGTGTTCTGCCGGAGAGAATCTCGCTGCCGATCAATAGCAGTGCGGCGCTCGGATTGGCATCACTTTTCATATGGGTACATTCCCGACTATTTATGGCTGGCGCGTGATCAGTGTTAGGCACTTAATCGTATATTATTCAGATATGAAAAGCTCAAAGAAGCAACCACCTTTATGTCCACTGCCCTGATGCCGTTTTATACGACCTACATCGCAGACAGCTCACGGGTCATCCGGGATGAGTAACGCTCCGGAACAACTCGCTGCATTGCTAAGGGATAACCAACCGGCTCTTGTATTAACAGGCGCAGGTATCAGCACCGCATCAGGCATTCCGGCTTATCGCAATACGCAAGGCGAATGGATCCATCCACGACCGGTACTTGCCGCCCAATTCAAAGCGCACGACAGCGTACGCCGACGTTACTGGCGTCGCAGTATGAGTGGCTGGCCCGTATTTAACGCGGCAAAACCAAACAACTCGCATCAGTGGTTATCCGCACTGCAACACGCCGGCATCGTGTCAGAAATTATTACCCAAAATGTCGATGGACTGCACCAGGCCGCAGGCAGCGACCGGGTTATCGAGTTACATGGAAACCTCAACAGAGTGATCTGCCTGAGCTGTAAAAACACACTGCGTCGATGCGAACTGCAACAACAATTGCTGGAGCAAAACAGAAAGTTTGCCGGTGAAGCATTCAGGCTGGGTGCCGATGGTGATGCCACACCGACAGACGCGACTAACAGTGATGATCATTTCAACTACGTCGCCTGTGGCCTGTGCAACGGTATGCTGAAACCCGATGTCGTCTTCTTCGGTGAGAACGTACCGCTTGAAACAGTCAATGCGGGCAGAAGCGCGCTGGAAAAATCAGGCTGCCTGCTTTGTATTGGTACATCTTTAACTGTTTTATCAGGTTTTCGTTACTGCCGTGAAGCCGCAGCACAACATAAACCGGTCTACCTGTTAAACCGTGGAAAAACCAGAGCGGACGATATAGCTGCACTAAAAGTCGACGCCGATTGCGAAGAAGCACTTTGTGCCATCGTGGCTGAGTTATGCGACTGAACGGAGAAACCATTTCACTCAGCGAACAAGCATCACTAATTTACAGTGAGCAATATCTGAATCCACATGAATCCGAATCGCTACTGGATTTTTGTCTGTCTGCAATTCCATGGGAACAGTCTCAAATTCTCATGTTCGGCAAACGAGTTGCCATACCGCGATTAAACGCCTGGTACGGTGAACATGCGTATGAATACTCAGGCACCACATTTGAGGCCAGACAGCCACCTGCCCCACTGGAGTACATTCAACAACAATTAATGAAGGAGACAGCCTTAACGTTCAACAGCCTGCTTGCCAACCTTTATCGCGATGGCAATGACTGTATGGGATGGCACAGCGACGATGAAAAGTCTCTTGGAAGCTGCCCCCAGATCGCCTCAATCAGCCTGGGTGCCGTCAGGAAATTTTCTATCCGAAACAAAAAAGATCATACGCTTAAGCATTCACTGGAGCTCGGCAGCGGCAGTTTGTTACTCATGCTCGGCGAGTGTCAGACCAAATGGCAACACAGCCTCCCGCGCATGCGACAAGTC
>JAHDHK010000352.1:239-4817 GCA_020631335.1 Chromatiales bacterium | reverse complement strand
GATGTCGATGGTGACGGTGAGTTGTCGCGCGAGGAGCGACAGGCCGCCAAAGAGGAAAGACGCGAGGCGTTTGCATCTAACTTCGACCTCGACGACAGCGGTGATCTGTCCGAAACCGAACAGGAAAATCTCGATGCCGTGCGCAGCGAAATCAGCAGCGATCGTGGCAGCCGGGGCGGCAACGGTAACCGTGGCGGCAAGCGTCGTAACCGCTAACTTTCACTTCCCGGGTTTCACCCCCTGAGGCCCTCCCCCCGGGGCCTGCCCGGCCACACTATTTGTGGCCGGGATTCTCCGTTGAGAAAAATTCGAGCTAGACTCTACTATGCAGCTATCGATAACAGAGCAAACATCGATTTTGGATGGTTTTATCTCAAATGAACAAGCCACAGAGCAATCGGTGCATTCGAGCATGGATAGTTTTCTGGCTTCGGTCGAGAGACAGGCGTTTGTGATTGCAATGGCTGCCTGCCGGGATGAGCAGGTTGCGCTGGATGTTGTGCAGGACAGCATGCTCAGCATGGTAAAAAACTATGCGGCTAAAGACGCCGAAAGCCGGGCGCCGCTTTTTTTTAAAATTCTGAATAATCGCATTACTGATCAGCATCGCAAGCGGGGATTTGGTAGATTTACCCAATGGTTCGGCGCAGGGCAGGATGATGAAACTTCGCCTGAGGCTGTTGATCAGCTTGCGGGTGATGATTTCAGCCCCGATGCACTGGCAGATTCTGATGAGCTTCAGCTGGCCATGAAACAAGCGCTGGAAAATTTATCATTCAAACAACAACAGGCGTTAATTCTTAGACTGTGGCAGGGGCTGAGCGTGAAAGAAACAGCTGTGGCCATGGGCATTTCAGAAGGTTCGGTAAAAACCCATTTATCTCGCGCGGTGAAGGAAATGCGCGTGCATCTTGAAGAATACAAACCGACATGAGCAACAGACAAACGGCAGTTGATGATGCGCTGTCAGGCGATGAGCGGGCGGTAAAGCAGGCGCTCGGTCAACATCTGGATACCGAGGTGCAGGCTCTGGACTTTACTGTTACCAGTAAATTGGCTGCTGCACGACACAGGGCGATGGATCAATACAGGACGAAGCCTGCATGGCATAGTCTGTTTGGCTGGCAGTCTGTGGCCGCCGGTACTGCCACGCTTGCAGTGGCTTATGTGATTGGCGGCCAGATGCTTAATACTACGACACTTCAATCCGTACCCGATGCCGCTGTTACTCTGGAAGCGGGGACAGGAGTGCTGATGGAAGACTTAACGATCCTGGCTGAAGGAGACGATATTGAGTTTTATCAGAATATCGAATTCCTCGAGTGGCTGGAAAACAATTCGTGAACATCGTGTGCAACTGTTAATTGATGAGTAAAGTAAAAGTGATTGCAGCGTTGATTGCGTTTTCCGGTGTTACCCCGGCAGCTGATGAAAACCCTGATATGGATTTTCTGGAGTGGCTGGGTCAGGTTGCGGAAGTCGAAGCGATGGGTGTCGACATTGATGAGCTGATCGACTCGCAGGACACAAGCCCGGCGCTGGAAGACTCCGATGAAAATGCAGATAAGGAGGCCGGGTGATGCGCAGTTTTGTATTGAGTGTGGCTGTATATCTGAGTCTGGCCTTACCGGTGTTTGCAGCCCCTTCGTGGGATGAGCTCTCGGCTGATCAGCAGTCACGTCTGGGAAGCCTGCAGGAATCATGGGATAAAATGGATGAATCGCGACGCGATAACATTCTGACCGGTCTTGCACGTTGGGAATCGCTGGATGACACTGGCCGACGACGCGTTAAACAACAGTTTTCGCGTTATCAGCAGCTCAGCGACGATGACCGTGAATCTGTGCGCCAGCAGTTCGGGCGCTTTCAGAATATGGACGAAGATCGAAAGAAAAATCTGCGGGAGCTATACAAGCAATATAAAAGTAAGTCGGATTCCGAAAGAGAAGAACTGCGTAAACGATTTAAAGAGCGTAAATCCAGTGACAGTAATCGCGAGCAGAAAAACAGCAATCAAAAGCGCGATGAACAAAGTAATAGAAGCAGTAACCGGGACAATAACAAGAGTGAGGAGCGACGTCAGGATAATGATCGACGTGGCGGCGACAACTCAAAGTCTGATCACGGTGGCGGCAGCAAGAAGCGTTAAGCGACTGTATTGTTGATGGCCGACAGTTAACGTGCAGATCGAATTATCCTGCCTGCATGTGAAGGTGTTATGGTGACTTACGCATACACAGGGATAGACGGATTTGGATCTGATTGCCGATCGTAAGCAATGGGAAGAGGAATCACTAAAAACGCCCGTGCCCACGGGTGTTAACATCGTTGAAGAAAATATAGCCGGGGTTCATTGTCACCGGGTAAGCAGTGGACGGGCGGCTACTGATTCTGTAGTGCTTTATTTGCACGGTGGTGGATTGATCAGTGGTTCTGTGATTACTCATCGAGGAGTGGCTGCATCAATTACCGAAGCGTTGGATATGCCGGTGTTGCTAGTTGACTACCGACTGCTTCCGGAATCGGCATTTCCGGCGCCGCTGAACGATGCGCTGGCTGTTTATCATTCACTAATAACTATCCATCAATATACATCCGATAAAATTGTACTGGCTGGCGACTCTTCCGGGGCCGGGCTGGTGTTGTCACTGTTGGTGGAGCTGGTTGCAGCCGGTGACAGGCTGCCATCTAAAGCGTTTATGTTATCGGGGGCGTTTGATATGACGCTGTCGGGTGAAACGATGCTAACGAATGACGGACAAGACCCGTTACTCACGCTTTCTGAGTTAACCCGATGGCGGGATCAATATCTGGACACACCGGACTCGCCGGTGCTGTCATCCCTGTTTGCAGATTTACGTCACTTGCCGGAAATTTTATTACTTGCCGGAGGTAAAGACCTCTGGTTAAGTGATTCTCAACGCGTTCGCGATAAAATCGTGCAACACGGCGGTAAAGCGGAGCTACAGGTGTGGAAAACCATGGGGCATGTATGGATGATGGATCCGGCGCGTGATGAAACCACACAGGCGATGGATGCGATCAGCAGGTTTCTGCGACCATAGTAATTGCTTGGGTAACTGTTGGTTTTTGCTAATCCATACCCCGGCAATAACATGAATAGCGAATCTCCACATCGGCACGGGCAAGTGCTTTGTCGAGTGCGGGTTTGAGGTGGTCGGCGATTTCGGGCGGGAGCCCCCCGCCACGGTGGGGAAATGTCTGTTGCGTGTTCGCGCCAATCAACTCGACGGGGCCAAAACAGATCGTTTATGCTCTGCGATACTGAAACGAAGGGGACCGCTATGAAAATTCAGTTAATGGGCGCATTGAGCGTTTTTGTTGCAACAACATCGGTAGCGTCGGCCGACTATTCGCTGACAATTTTACATACCAACGATATTCACAGCCGGATCGAGTCGATCAATAAATACGACTCTACCTGCAACGCCGAAGGCGAGGCTGAGGGCAAGTGTTTTGGCGGTGTGGCCCGCATCAAAACTAAGATGGACGAACTGCGAACACAAATGGATAACCAGAATGTACTGGTGCTGGATGCTGGCGATCCGTTTCAGGGCTCTTTGTTCTACACCACTTATAAGGGTGAGGCCGAAGCGAAGTTCATGGAAGCCATCGGCTACGATGCGATGGCTGTCGGTAACCACGAATTCGACGACGGACCCGAAGGCCTTGCAAAGTTTATTGAAGCCGTGTCGTTTCCGGTGGTCTCAGGTAACCTGGATCTGAGCAAAGAGGAAAGCCTCAACGGTAAGATCGAAGATCACCTGGTGCTGGAAGTCGGCGGTGAGAAGATTGGCATTGTGTCTGCGCTGGCTACCGATACCGTGGATACGTCAAGTCCCGGTGACAATGTGATGTTTCAGGACGAGATAGAAGCACTCAAGGCAGATGTCGCCGCGCTGGAAGCGCAGGGCGTGAAGATGATTATTGCGCTCAACCATGTCGGTCTGCCGAAAGATCTCGCCATTGCCGAAGCGGTACCCGGCATTGATGTGGTGATCGGCGGTCACAGTCATACGTTCATGTCCAACGAAAAGGAAGGTGCGCCGGCATACCCGACCATGGTGGGTGATACCCCGGTGGCACAGGCCTATGCGTATTCAAAGTATATTGGCAAGCTGACCGTTAATTTTGATGATGACGGCAATGTGACCGGTGCCGAAGGTGAGCCGGTGGTGCTGGATGCTTCGGTTACCCCTGATGCAGAAATGGCAGCACAGATCGCTGAAATGGGTGCGCCCATTGAAGAGATGAAAAAGCGAGTCGTTGCCAGCACCTCTGATGTGGTGAATGGTGATCGCGCGGTTTGTCGCGTAGCGGAATGCCCGATGGGTAACCTGGTGGCAGATGCCATGCTTGACCGTGTTAAGGATCAGGGTGTCACCATTGCTATTCAAAACGGTGGCGGTCTGCGTGCCTCGATCGATGCCGGTGAAGTCACCATGGGTGAAGTACTCACCGTACTGCCTTTCCAGAATACCCTGTCTACATTTCAGGTTTCCGGCCAGGCCATAATTGATGCACTGGAAAACGGCGTCAGCCAGGTCGAAGAAGTTA
>JAHDHK010000352.1:0-229 GCA_020631335.1 Chromatiales bacterium | reverse complement strand
TCCCGCAGGTCGCCGGTTTGAAATTTACCTGGGACTTATCCGTCGCACCTAATGAGGGGCGGGTTCAGGAAGTCATGGTAAAAGAAGGCGATTCATTCGTTGCTATTGATCCGGCGGCTACCTATTCAGTGGCATCAAATAATTATGTCCGCAATGGCGGAGACGGCTACAAAATGTTTAAAGATGCCGAAAATGCCTATGATTACGGACCGGATCTGGCCGATGTCAC